>JAGHVC010000245.1 GCA_018064505.1 Candidatus Minthosoma caballi
CGTTGCGTATTGGCAAAAACTCTGCCCACAGTTGTTTCACTTCCGCTATATCTTTGGCGGCAATCATCTGCGAGAGCAGCGAGTTTTCCTTGCCCAGCCTGGCGGCATACCATCCATAGTTTTCTTTCAATGCTCTGAGTGAGTCGGAAGCATAGAAGTCCTGTGGGTTTGCCTCAATCATCTTGTTCCAGAACTGTGTGTGCTTCCGATATACAAACCCATGGAAGCATTCGTGGATCAGCATGGCGTACCACTCCTCGTAGGTGGTAACATCAGGTATGGTCTTGAATGTCACCTCGGGCGAGCTGCATTCCATCCTTGGCTTAGAATCATTGCCGTTCGCTACCAGATGCATGCGAAAAGGACCGTCCTCGTAGTAGTTCATCTCAAGTGCATATTGCGGAGCATTGAAGGAGGACCAGTACTTCTTGTCAACCAATGCTTTGAGTTTATCTACACGTCGCAACACAGAGTCCTTGTCAAGACTCTGTGTCTCTTGCGCCTGAGCGACGAGGCAAAGCATCATGATCAAAAAACAAAAAGTACGTACCATAGTGTTATTCAACTCATTTAACTTCAAAAATCAACTAATAGTAATATGATTTATCTTATTTTCTTTTATTCAGTTTTTTTCCTGGCGCTGCCCAGAATTGACTGTCATCATTCGTCACAATGTCTCCTCTGTTGACATCAAACGGCTTAAACCCTTCAGGAACAAGGTGAATGTATCTGCCAGCATCTTTTCCTTCTGCATATTGCTTGTTATTAACTTGATTTCGTCTGCAAAGGTACGACGAAAATAAATGCCCGATTTGTAAAAATCGGACATTCATTAATTATGTAGCATGATAAGAACGGTAAACAGGCATAACTCCCCGCTTTCGAACCGCCTCAAGCGAAGCAATGTATTCGGTAGGCGAGATGCCTACGATGTCGTGAAACTCATGATTGAAATGACTGTGGTCGGTGTAGCCATTAGTGTATAGCATGTCATCAAGTTTTTCGGGCGTAGAGTGAATCAACTCATTGGTGGCATGGCGAAAACGCATAATGCGCTGTATTTGTTTTGGATTCATGCCCACATTGTCTATAAACACGCGGCGGAACTGGCGCTCGCTGAGGCATGCCGTGGATGCCAGCTCATCGATACGCACATCTGGCTTTGCCTTCATCACCTCAAAGACTTTCTGTAGACGGTTCAGGTAGGGAGAATCTTGCGTCTTGATTAGTTGTTGGAGAATGAAATCTTCTATCATGCCGATGCTTTCATCCGTACTGTCAGCATCAAGCACATGTCGCTTCAGGGCCTTGAAATCCATGCTCTCAAGACTCTCAAAGTCAACATTATCAAATGATAATGACTTGCACGGCATCCCCATCACTGCACTGGCAGCATAGGGGTGGAAGAACACTGTAATCAGCTCTACATCATCGGTAGAACTGATGCGAATAGCCTGATCGTATAATCCCGTAGCCGAAGCTTTGATACCATCCTGAGAGATATTGTTCACATCGAAAGTTTTTTTTCGGTGAAACATCCAATGCAGGCAGCCATCGGGCATGATGATATTTGACAAGCTGATGCCGGCCGTCTTCAATACCCAGTAGTGATGCACATAGGGTTGCAACGCCACGGATGGCAATATGATTTCTGCAGTTACCACGCTATATTTTGAAGATTTGTTTTTGCCTATGGGGCAAGAAAAACAAGAGGCAGTGCGTTTTATTTTTTAGAAGCGTTTGCCCATTCTTGCTGGTCGCCTTTGATAGGGGCTGTTAGCTCAGAGTTTTCTTTGTCTGCTTCGTCGAGCTTGAACACCATGAAGTTCGGAGTTTTGCGTGTGCAAGGAGTCCATTCGCCACCGTCAGGCCCGTTAGGGTCGCTGTATTTTACGAAGTTTGTCCAGTATGTGAGCATCTTCTCCGATAGATCCCAGTCGCCTTGTGTCCAAGGTCGCCAGCAGTGCTTGAGAGACTTGAACACAAACCAGAGGTCTGACGAGTGGAATGCGCCCTTGAGTCTTTCTGTCACTTCTGGATGAGAGCCGTCGTCAGGGAGTGGACGAGCGAACTCGTATGCCCATGCTTTGTTGCCAATGCTGTCGCGGTTATAGCAGAACTCAGCTATTCCAGGCCCCATATCGCCAAGATCGTTGAGAGTGTAGCCAATCATGTATGGCACATCGGCAAGCGTGCCATCAAGAGCAGCAGCATCGAAGCTCTCGTTTGAAACATAGCCGTCAACGAGTGGGAACATTGGCATCCATACATTATCGTTTGTCACAGCAGTGTAGATGCCACCAACGGTGTGGATAGTTTCTGTAGAAGCAGCGCGCATCTTGTCGAGCGAGTTGATTCCAGCCCAGTCGAGCACTTTCTTGTTCAGGTTGCCAGCATCTTCAATAGACATAGGAGCGAAGCGTGCAGGGCTTGATGGCTGGGATGCTGTAGACAGGCCTCCTGCACTCATAATCACAGCTTTATGGAAGAGACCGCGTGCCAAAGGCGACTCGCAGAGTGTGCGTACGCTGCCACCGCCTGCACTCTGTCCGAAGATAGTAACATTGTCAGGGTCGCCGCCGAACTGTGCGATATTCTTCTTAATCCATTTGAGTGATTCAATCTGATCGAGGATGCCATAATTGCCAGAAACACCGTTAGGGCTCTCTGCTGTGAGTTCAGGATGAGTCATGAAGCCGAACACGCCGAGACGGTAGTTGATTGACACGAGGACAACATCCTTGTTTGCCCATTCCTGTCCGTCGAATTCTGGCTCAGATCCCCAGCCTTCGCGATAGCCGCCACCATGAATCCAAAGTGCAACAGGCAGCTTCTTGTCCACTTGCCCAGGAGCCTTTGTCCATACATTGAGATAGAGACAGTCTTCGCTGTAAGGTGACTCTTCGCCATATCCCCATTCTGTAGCGTAACCGCCAGGAAGGTGAACAGACTGATAACCAGGGTGCTCGAACTTATCTGCAATCTTCACGCCTTCCCAAGGAATGACTGGCTGTGGAGCTTTCCATCGGAGATCTTTGATGGGAGGAGCTGCGTATGGAATGCCTCGATAGACATACACACCTTCGATTTCAGCAGTGACACCCTGCACTTGACCTCCTTCGATGGTGAGGATAGGGTTGTCTGCCTTTTGTTGGCAACTCATCACAGCGAGAGCAAGCACTAATAGGCTGAGAATTACTTTTTTCATAATAAGGTTGTTAGTAGTTAAAGTGTTAGTAAAAATATATACAGGTTTAGTTGAAAATTGGTTATAATTATTGCAAAAGTACGGTATTCTTCTTAATAATACAAGTAAAAGAAGAGTTATTTGCTATTGTAAATGTGGAGTAGGGTATTGGGAGAGTAAAAAATGTGTAGGGGAGCCTGAAAACGGAATTGAATGGAGCAAGGAGATGTAGGGGAGAAGGCGAGGAAATAGCGGTATAAGCAGAAGCGTTGCTAATTGATTGCATTTGAGAAGAATCTGAAGTTACTTTGCACATCTTTCAAAGTGAGAAAGACGTAGAAATGCAAACTCAAAGTGAATATGTCAAAATGTATATCCAAAGATTCTCTGTTGTTTAATCTTAAAAAATCAATCGTTATGGTTATGAGATTCACTCCATTAGCAGTTTTATGCATGCTGTTCCAATTCTGTTCATGCTCATCAGGATTGAGCATCGACTCCAAACCCGTTGCTGCGGTCAATGTGAATCGCTATTTAGGCAATTGGTATGAGATTGCACGCTTTGATCATAGCTTCGAGCATGATATGACAAATTGCATTGCCTACTATGCGCTCAATGATGATGGCACTATCAGCGTGACTAATCGAGGCATGATTGATGGTAAGCCAAAGGTGTCAACAGGCACTGCAAAGCTAACCGAAACCCCAGGCTTGTTGCGTGTATCATTCTTCTGGCCATTCTATTCCGACTACCGTATTTTGATGCTTCCCGATGATTATTCTTATGCCTTAGTTGGTTCAGATACAGATAAATACTTATGGATACTGTCTCGTACGCCTAAATTGCCAGACGGCAAAGTGATGCAGATTCTGAGAGAAGCAACTAGACGCGGGTACGACACATCGTCGCTCATTTGGGTTGATCAGGCAAACAATGCAATAGGAACCAAAAAGAATAGGTGATTTAGTTTTTCTTGATTATTGATGACGGAAGCGGCGTGGCAATCACTGTCACGCCGCTTCTTCAATTCTGTGTTTGTGTTGTTCATGTCTCTGAGAACTGGTCTTTGCTTGCACCGCACACAGGGCAGGTGAAACTCATAGGCAAGTCTTCAAATGAAGTGCCAGGTGGTATGCCTTTTCTTGGCATTCCTGCGTCGGGATTGTATTCCCAGCCGCACACATCGCATACATACTTTTTCATAATCATGCGTTTTTAGTGAGTGAATAACTGAAGGGGATGTTTGCTATCTCCTTTTTATCACTGCAAAGGTATGGCAAAGCAAGATGAGAAATGCAGAGCGGCTATTCAAACGCAGAAAGAATAGATTACAAACTCTTATGTTTTATTGGCATTATGGCTGTTGTTGCTATTCGAGAAAGGCTAAACTCTTAAAATATCCCCTTTGAGTTGTTGCGAGAATAAAATATAATGTATATCTTTGTGTCGTGAATATCTTTGTTCGTAACAATGTTGGCAATGGTATTGTTTTTCTTGCCATGCCATCGTTTGCGCATCTGTCTTTAGGTGCAGATGTTGTGCATAAATGATTTGAGGAAAATATGGAAATAGTTATTGCAATTATAGCTTTGTTGGCAGGTGGTGCTATAGGCTATTTGTTGGCAGGAAACAAGAAGTCGGCATTGCTGGCTAAGAATGAGATGCTTGAGCAACAGATTGTGAATCAGCGTTCTCAGTCAGAGCTGCAGATGGCAACGCAGCACGAGCAGATGGAAAGGCAAATGGGGATGCAGCGTGAACAGATGGAGCAGCAGCTTGAGGCACAGCGTGTGCAGATGGAGCAGCAGATGAAGGCTCAGCGCGAGCAGATGGAGCAGCAGCTGTCTGCTCAGCGTGAGCAGATGGAGCAGCAGATGAATCTGGTGCGTGAGCAGATGAATACTGCCAGCGAGAAGATACTGAAAGAGAGAAGTGAAGAGCTTTCTGCCACAAACAGAGAGCAGTTAGCTGCTATTCTGAATCCTTTGCGCTCAGAGATTGTGCAGATGAAAGAAACTGTGGACAAGAGTGGCAGGGAGCATGCCACATCGATGGAACGCTTGGATGCGAGCATCAAGGCAAACATAGAAAGGTCTAATGTGCTGAGCGAGCGTGCCGACAAACTGGCTCAGGCATTGACTGGAGACAACAAGTCGCAAGGCGATTTTGGAGAACTCAAGCTTAAGCATATCCTAGAGGGAATGGGGCTTGAAGAAGGAGTGCAGTTTGAAGAGCAGACAACGCTGAAGGATGCTAAAGGCAATACCGTGTATGAAGAAGATGGGCATAGGCTCATTCCTGATGTGATACTCCATTTCCCTGATGAGCGAGATGTCGTGATTGACTCAAAGATGTCGCTCACAGCCTATGTTGACTACAAAAATGCTGAGAATGAAGAGGATAGACAAGAAGCATTGAAAAGGCATATTACCAGTGTGAGAGCTCATGCTAATGAATTGGCAAAGAAGAACTACAGCAAATACTTGCAGGAAGGGCGTGGAAAGCTCGACTTCGTGCTTATGTATGTTTACCACGAAAGTGCCTTGCAGCTTGCTTTGGCCAATTCCCCAACATTGTGGAAAGAAGCTTACGACAATGGTGTGGTAATCTCTGGCAGTCAGAACTTGTACATGATGCTGAGAGTGCTTGAGATGACTTGGAAGCAAGTGCGACAGGTTGAGAATCAGCAAAGTATAATGGAATGCGCCAACACCATTATAGACAGAGTCCAGTTGTTTTATGAGCGTTTCTTGAAAGTGGAGGAGCAGCTTGAAAAGACCAAGAAAGCCTTTGATGAGGTGAAGACGGTGACTGCGCCTACAGGACTCAGCGTGGTGACTGCCGCAAACAAGCTGTTGAAGTTTGGTGCCACAGAAAACCCAAAGCGCAAGCAACGGTTGCCAAAAGCATCAGACGAAGAAGAGAAGTAAGAGTAGGGGGAGTAGAAGTATGCAAAAAGGGCAGCGTCGTGCAGTTTTAGCATTAGGGAGCATTGCAGTGTTCAGCTTGGGCGTAGTGATAATTGCCGACTCCATGTCGAACCAGCAAGAGCAGAGCATGGCAAACGAGAAGAGCGAAGCCCTCGGCAGTGTCAGAAAGGATGTCAGCGAGAAGCAGTCAGACTACAGTCAGAACCGCAAGAATAAAAAAGAATATGCATATCCCCTTCGCAATGAGAGGGAAGGGGAGCATGAGCGCTCAGAGCATCATGAGTATAAAAGCAATAAGTTTCAATCGCTTACAGTAGTTGATGTGAATGCAGCAGATTCAGCATTGCTCACTCGCATCCCAGGAGTGGGAGAGAAAATCTCAGCAGCCATCATAAGATATCGCACCAAGTTGGGAGGCTATCATGATGTGAATCAGTTGCTTGATATAAGTATTGTCTCACCAGAATTGCTCGAATGGTTTACAGCAGATGCAGCAGCCGTAAAGCAGATTGATGTCAATACGGCAAGTTTTCAAGAGCTCAACTCGCATCCATACATCACCTACGAACAGACAAAAGCAATCATGCGCCACCGACGGCTATATGGCAAATTTGAAGGAACAGAAGACCTGCAAGCGTCGGGCATATTCACCAGCGAAGAACTGGAACGAGTGTTGGCATATATAGTGTTTCAAAAATAGAAGCCAATAATGTGTTCACACAACTCATTATAAATAAATGAAATCACCATGCGAATAGGAATTTACGGAGGAAGTTTCAATCCCGTGCATAAAGGGCACACAAATCTGGCAGCATCTCTCGTGCGCCAGAAATTGGTAGATGAAGTGTGGCTGCTTGTGTCGCCTCTCAATCCGTTGAAGCAAAGCGCAGCCTCAGACATAGCAGCTTACGAGCACAGATTGCGAATGGCAGAATTGGCAACAGAATCTGCCGAAGGAGTGAAAGTGTCAGATTTCGAGAACCACCTGCCCATCCCCTCCTACATGGTAAACACATTAGGCGAGTTGCAGATGGCATACCCCGAGCATGAGTTTGTGCTGGTGATAGGAGCAGACAACTGGCAAAGCTTCCCTCGCTGGTATCATGCAGACGAGATAATAGCCACCTACCCAATCCTTGTGTATCGCCGCCCCGGATGCGAAATAGACGAAGACACCCTTCCGCCGTCAGTGCGAATGGCCACAACACCCCTTTACGACATCAGCTCAACGCAGATTCGCCATTCGGTGCAAGAAGGCGCAACACTCACCCAATGGCTGGATGAGCGAGTGGCAGAGTATATTAGAG
>JAGHVC010000146.1 GCA_018064505.1 Candidatus Minthosoma caballi
CGCTTATACGGCGGAAGCGATATGGCTTACAGGGCGTAAGCAATAAGGCGATACGGGCATAAACTTTCGTGCATAAAAGCAAGCGTCTATATTACTAATAATCAATAAACTATTTTGCTTTAGGCGCTCCTGTGACAATTCCTCTGCCATGAGTGCCTATATACACTCTTCCATACTCTTGCATATCGCCAATGATGTGAAGAACTTTCCCGTATTGGTGATTAGCGTCATTAATCTTTGTCCAAGAACATGCATCATCGTCAGAACGGAAAAAGCCGTACTGGCCAGCTATGGTGCCGATGAGATAAAGCGAAGGATGAGAATTTTCGTTCTTTGCTGCTCCCAGGCCAAAGCCAATTATGTTTTCTACTTCACGCATCTGAACGCACTCAACATTGTTTATATTTGCATTGCAACGATAGAGGCCATCATAAGCAGCAAGCCATAAACCACCCTCAATGCCAGGAATTGCATACACTCTGTCCTGTCCGCCACGAACATCACCTCTGTCTTCTCTGCGCTCTTGCTTCTCTCCTTTCACTTTGAGATTCAGCTTTATAGGAAGAGCTCTGAATTTCTTTCCCCCGTCATTGCTTACATATAGAGTTTCTTTTCTCACATCAACGGCGTAGAAAAGATTGTCATTCTCTTTGTCTGCTATAATCTTAATGCCCTCAGGCACTCCTTCACACTTAGTCCAAGTTGTTCCCTTGTCTGTTGAGAAATATGCAGCCTTTCGCTCGGGTGTCCAAATCCACACATTTCCCATTGCTGACATTGCAACATGTCCATGTTCTGCGCCTTTCTCTGGCACGCTTGCACAATAGTTCCAAGTGCGTCCTCCATCCTCAGAATATGAAACAGGAGGAACATCGCGCAAATGATTGAAAATCACTCCTGCACGAAGCATAAGTTCAGGCTTGTGCCAAGCACCCGTAACGGCGTCTGTATTTCCAAAATATGGCTCGAAATGAGCTCCTTCTGGCACAGGCTTCGTAAGGTCGAAATGCGTGTATCCACCATAATCGCCAACTCCCGAAAGAAGATGAGCGCCTGTTGGAGGTGTGTAGAACTCCAATGGCACAGTTTCTTCTATGCCCTTAGACACAATGCTCCATCTGATAATCCTTCCATTTTTGCCAGCGTCACTCAAGTTGAAAGTTTCCCATCCGCCAAATCCTGTGGTGAACATTGCATGATTAGAATCAAACGGATCGATCTCAATGTCAAACATCCAGTGCAATGGAGCCATCTTAGTGTAAGGAGCAAGTGAGTGGTCGTACTCATAGCCATGCTTGAACATAGCTGTCCAGCTCTTGCCGCCGTCTGTGCTTCTGAAAATCTCATCGCTGTCATATCCATGTTTTCCTTCCAAGCAATGAGTGCTTACAATTACATGTTTTGGATTAGAAGGGTCAACAGACACAGCTGCGTATCCAAATCCTGACTCGTCGTTCTTCCCTGTTTTAACAGGCGAGATGTCTTGCCAAGTGCCTTTTTTCGTGTTGTATTTCCACACATATCCATCGCTCATTTGCGAAGGTCCAGGAGTGTCTGCATAAGTAATGTAAAGGTTTCCATCTCTTGCAAGAATCATGTGAGTTGGTCTCAGTTTTGTTGGCTGACCTTTCACGGCTTGCCAGCTATCTCCACCGTTTGTGCTGACAAAAATGCTTTCTCTGTTTTGCAAAGAAGCAGCTGCATAGATAGTTTTAGTTTTACTTTTGGCTGATAAGCTTTTCTTATTGTTTTTCTTTATATTACCACTATCAAAAACAACGGCAATAATTCCACTGCCTCTCATGAAATAGCTGCGTCGGTCAGTTGGATCAAGGTGCTCATCTACATCAGGGAATGTAGCTACTTTTTGCCATGTCACTGCTCCATCCTCACTACGCCACAGACCACTCTGGCGAGTGCCGAAATATATTATATCAGGATTGGCAGGATCGACCATCATGCGTTCTCCATTGCCTCGTCCATTTTCATTACCGCCCATCGGAATAGGAACATCGGTGCGCTCGAAAGAATTACCTCCGTCAGAAGAACGCAAGATGCTGCCCGTTTTGTTTGTGTATGTTCCGCAAGCTAAGTACACTTTGTTTGGGTTTTCAGGATCCAAAGCGATGCTTTCTATTCCTTGCAAGTTGCTTTCTGCGTCAGACACCCAGTCAAGCAGTGGCTCCCACTCCTTTGACTCATCGTTCCAGCGGTATGCTCCACCCATGTCTGTGCGGCAATACCTCACGCCTCTGAAATGTGGATGGCAGATAAATCCATCAACAAATCCTCCTCCTACGATGGGCACACTACTCCACTCGTATTCCTGAGCCTGCACAGATTTAATGTTTTGTGCATTAATTCCTGCGCATACAAGGGAGAACAAAGCGCATAAAAAGCTAAATTTGGTATTCATATTTTTATATAAGAATTAGCAATTACTGGTATTTATGTTGTATCTTCAAAATTATTTGCAAATTTAAGACTTTTATGTGACACAAGTGCTCATAATTCACATCTTTTTCTTATATTTGCACATTATAATAAAATTCTAATAACATGGCGAGCCAAGCGCTCCGCAATGATATAAGTGCTCAAGTTTTTGGTTATGAGCAATGAAATGGAAGAGCGCGTGAATCGTGCAGTAGATTATTTCAAGCAAGGATATGGATGCTGTCAAAGCGTGGTGGCGGCATTTGCTGACCTTTATGGGCTTACTGACCAGCAAGCCAAGCTTGTTGCGGCAGGTTTTGGTGGAGGTGTGGGCAGAATGCGCATGATGTGTGGTGCTGTGTCGGGACTTGTAATTCTTGCAGGATTGTCGGATGGACAAACAGAAGGAGCAGACCGTGAGGGCAAAGCACATTGCTATCAGGTTGTACAACAGCTGCTTGCCCGTTTCAAGGAAGTGAATGGAAGCATCATCTGTGCCGAGCTCCTTGGGCTCAAAGGTCCTGTTCCTATGGGCAATTTCATTCCTGACGAGCGCAATGCAGAGTATTACAAGAAGCGCCCTTGCGGAGCCAAAGTGGAAAGCGCAGCCCGTGTTTTTGCTGAATATTTAGATGGAATTCAAAATTAATTAGAATATGATGGCTCGAGAGAGTCGCGTTTACTAACATTACTTATAAATAACTATTAACAGCTATATTATGCAATTCAAACACTTTACAAGCATTGCTGCTCTGCTTCTATGCTGCACATACCTATTTGCTCAGAGGCAAGTTGAACGACTAGACGAGGGATGGCGTTTCCACTTCGGCAACGCATCTTCACCCGAGAAGGATTTCGGGTGCGGAACTGAATATTTCAACTATCTCACCAAGGCGGCATCCATTCACAACGAAGGACCTTATAGCCAGAAGTTTGACGACAGCGACTGGCAGGAAGTACGCATACCTCACGACTGGGTAACCACTCTGCCATACGCATCTGTTGCGAGTCATTCGCATGGATATAAGACAGTTGGACATAAATATCCAGAGACATCAGTGGGATGGTATCGCAAGGTTATGCACTTTGATGAGTCGGATAGAGGCAAAGATGTGAAACTGCAGTTCGACGGCATTTTCCGCAATTCGCAGGTGTGGTTCAACGGCATATTCATGGGCAATGAACTGAGTGGATACGCTACTCAGGTGTATGACATAACTGATTATATAAAGTATGGCGAAGATAATCTGCTATGCGTGCGTGCTGATGCTTCTTTGGAGGAAGGATGGTTCTACGAAGGTGCAGGAATCTATCGTGATGTGTGGATGATAAAGGACGAGATGTTGCATGTGGCTCCGTTTGGAACATTTGTGTATAGTGTTCCTACAAACGAAGGTGTTGGCATTGCGGAAGGCGCGATGCTGACCATTTCGGTGAATGTGGAAAACTCGTCGCTCACTGAGCATCAGTATCAGATAAGAGAAACGGTGCTCAATGCAGATGGCGAAGCTGTTGGCACAGTGATGCATGCAGCAAATGGCAAGAGCATAAAGGCAAAGGAAACTCTCACATCGGAAGTGAAGATGCAGATTGCAAAGCCTAAGTTGTGGGACATTGACTCCCCTTATCTATATACGCTCCGCACAGAAATCATTGAGAATGGAAGCGTAACGACTACCTACGACACTCCATTCGGCATTCGCACTATTGAGTTCACAGCAGACAACGGCTTCTTCCTCAATGGCAAGAACATAAAGCTGAAGGGCGTGAACATGCACCAGGATCATGCTGGCGTGGGAGCAGCCATTCCTGATGCTCTGCAAGCATGGAGAATCAGGCAGTTAAAGGCATTCGGCTGCAATGCCTACCGTGCTTCGCACAATCCAATGACACCAGCCTTGCTCGATGTTTGCGACCGAGAGGGAATACTTGTTATAGACGAAAACCGACTGATGGGCACAAACGAATACCATGTTCGCCAGCTGGAGAAGATGATTCGTCGCGACCGCAATCACCCAAGCATCATTATGTGGAGCGACGGCAACGAGGAATGGGGACTTGAGAATGCTGAGATTGGCACTCGCATGGCGGCTTCGATGCGCGAGATTACGGCTCGCCTCGATCCTACTCGCCACAGCTGCATTGCCAATGCTGGCGGCGGCGAACTGATTAAGGGACTTGATGTGGTTGGCTATAACTACATCGTTCAGAATAATGTATATAATCGTCGCAATGAGCATCCCGACTGGAAGATTGTAGGCACAGAAGAGACAACCGGCTGCGGCACTCGTGGCATTTACGAATATGACGAGAATCATCCGGGACGCATGCCATCTATGAACAGAACATACATTGCCGATGGCAAGCTCAACAAAGAACCGGGTGCAGGCTTGACCATCACTGCCGAAGAAAAGAATGACTGCGGCATTGAGCACGGATGGAAATTCTTTGCTGATACTCCTTGGGCAGCTGGATGCTTCTACTGGACAGGCTTTGACTATCGCGGTGAGCCAAATCCACTCTCCTACCCTGCACACGACTCTCAGTTTGGCATACTTGACTACTGTGGTTTCTGGAAGGACGAGGCGTATTATCTCAAATCTGTGTGGACAGATGAGCCAACTGTTCATATTGCTCCACACTGGAACCTCAGCGGTCATGAAGGTGAGGAGATTGATGTGTGGACATACAGCAATGGAGATGAGGTGGAACTCAATATTAACGGTCGTTCTCTTGGTAAAAAGGCGATGCCGCGCAATGGCCACATCTCGTGGAGAGTGCCGTATGCTCCTGGCCGTCTTACTGCTACTGCATATAAGAATGGAAAGAAGTTTGCAACCGACATCGTTGAGACAACTGGCAAGGCAACAACCATTAGTGTTAATGCAGACCGCACAACTCTCACTGCCGACGGACATGATGTGGTTGTCATCAATCTCGATCTTCTTGACAAGAAGGGACGCATCGTGCCCGACGCATGTGAAGACATCACCATTACGGTTGAAGGCAATGCTCGAATTATTGGCGCAGGAAATGGCGATTCTGAGTGCAAACAGCTCGACCATCCTGCCGACAAGGATTGCCGACAGTTCACCTTCCCTGCTTTCAATGGT
>JAGHVC010000175.1 GCA_018064505.1 Candidatus Minthosoma caballi
GAACTATATATCTCCTTTGATGGAGCAGATAATAATAGAAGAGGAGAGCCTCATTTGCGGCTCTCCTGATCCATACAGTCTTAAAGTTAGCAAAACAGAGAAAGCCGGAGGTTCAACCGTTGACGACCTCGCACGCGAGAGACTCGGAATAGACGAAATCGAGGATCTCGACTTCGGCAATCTCTGGTAATTTGCACTTTCTACAAGAACTTACACACACAGCTGGTCACCCCTAAGGCGGTGGCCAGCGCTGTTATTACAGCCAGCACAACCTGTGCCCAAAACTTCCAATCAGTATTTTTTGCATTCATAGTGTTAAGGAAAGTGTAAGAAATAACTTATAACATTTCAACTCAGAGTTCTCAGAGGACTCAGAGTTTAAAACTGCCATTCGGGCTAAGTTAGGACTTAGGGAAAACTCCGAGTCATCATAGAACTCTGTGTTTAAAACTTTATAAGTTAAGTAACTGTTCAAAATTAATTTTATAATTACTGAGCGTCGTAGCTCTCACCAGCAGCCACAATGCTCATGTCCTTAATCACATCGCGGAAAGCAGCTCCAGGGAAGAAGCGCACCTTCTTGCCAGTGATGGTATTGGCATTAGCATCCTCTGCAGTCTGAGTCACGATGCTGGTGAACACAGGCTTGAACGAGCCAAGCTCACCCACCTGCACACCGTGGCCAAGCTCCATATACATAGAGATACGGTTGACGAGGGCATCTATCACAGCCTTTGTCTGATTACTGTTCACGCCACAGCTATTGGCGCATTCCTTCACGAGCTGATCATAAGAAACAGCTGGATAAGTGATTTGAGCGATTTTGTACACCTCTGGCTTGTCTTCCTTGTAGCCAAGAGTTACCTTTCTTTTACGAAATTGAAGTCCCATAATAAATTAAGTTTTTTAATTGGTTAATAATAAATTTGAATTGTTAGCGGAGTTAACGGAAGTTATCGGAAGTATCGCTAAGGGAGTAAACGGACGATACCATAGGGTGTTGTTTGCTTGGTGGTCTGCTGAACATTTGTCCGTTAACTACCTGTTAACTCCTGCTCTTGCAAAACTCCCGTTAACTACCATAATTAAGTAGGTTAAGATTTTTGAATAGCGAGGTGATAAGCCTCACGAATAGTTTGAACATCAGGCGAAGTGACGCCACACTCAACGCGAGCCATAGCAGCAACAAGAGCCACAAGGCGATCTTCGTCGGTGAAATTGATATACTGGCGCTCAGTCATTCCAGTCCAGTTGCACACCATGCTCACATACTGGCTCGTGAGGTTGCCATCCTCAGGCGGACACCAGCGATAGATGATGTCGTGCACTGTGTGCAGCTGATACAGGTTGATGTAAGTGTGCAGAATGCGGAAAGCAGCACGATACCCCATAAGGTCGCTCTCAAACTGCACAAACTCGCGGTCTGTCTGCTTTGCCAGCTGTCCCTTCCATCGAGTGCGTGGCGAACGACGGATGTTCAGCAAATTGTGATTTCTAATTCCTCTTGCAATCATAATAAATTAAAGGTTCTTCAGGAATTTGTGTGAAATTTGCGCTTTGCGCTAAAAAGAAAAACCCATAAAAACACTTATCAACCCATAAAAACCATAATGTTTTTAAAAGGTTTTTCGAGGTTTTTCTTTCAGTACGAAGTGCAAAAAAAGATTTCACACGATATCCTATAATACAAAATTAAGTAATGGTTAATAATTAAACTAAGGATTGAGCTCGTGTCCCTGTTTCTTTTTTTTGACGATGCAAAGTTACGACATTCCTCCGACACAAGAATGCGATTCGATGCGTTTCGATGCGATTCGATGCGATAAAGTTGTTTCATTTGAAATCTTTTCCTAAAAATACTTGCAAATACGACATTTATGTCATAACTTTGTTGCAAAATTACATTTCAGTTGAAACAGACTAATACCGTCGCTCGTATGACAGACACTGAGAAACTTCAAGCCATCACCGAGCATTTTGCAGGTGGAAACCGACGCACGCTGGCAGACATGCTGAATGTGCCTCAAGCTACTATCAACACATGGATGCATCGCAACACCATCACGGCAAATGGTCGTGAGCGCATCATCAGCACCTTCCCAGAACTGAGCCGCAGATGGCTCATGCAAGGAGAAGGTCCCATGATCATTCCTGCGCCAAGCACCGGCAGCAGCTCAGACCTCATACCTCTGTATGGCGATCTCGAAGGCACATGCGGAGTAGTGGAGCAGTTTGAGCGTCCTGAGCTTGCCACCGACCATCTGCTTCTGCCTGGCATCAAGGCTGCAGGTGCGATGCCTGCTTCTGGCGACTCGATGATGCCAACCATCAACGACAGCGACACCGTGGTGTTTGGACATGCCGTCAGTCTTGCAAGCGTGAAGAACAACAACATATACCTTATTATTACGCGTGAAGGCAACTGCATGTTCAAGCGATTGCTCATTGCCGACCAGAAAGTATTGGCAGTGAGCGACAATCCCGACTACGCACCGCGAGTGATCGTTGTGCCAGCAGCCGACATCCTGCACCTCTATCCTGTGCAGTGCGTCATCAAGCACATTGCGTGAAGCCTCACTCTTCCAGCATGCTGTTGTCTGCCACCAGCGCGATACTCTCACACATGGCGTATGCTTCATACACCAGCTTAGTGAAAGCCACAGCAGTTTCACTCTGGCGAGTCAGCATGCGCTCCTCTGGCGGCACGCACGCATCGCCCTGCCCTATCAGCACCTTGCCAATGCTATGCTGATGCAGGGATTCTCCAACAATCAGCGTCTTGCAGTTGTGCGGATGCCTTCCCACTGCCACCGTCATTGGACTATACAGCGTAGCCCTCACCCTGCCCGTGAGTTCCACACCTTCGGGCAAGCAGAACTGACTGCAGCCAGCAAATTTCTCTGAATACTTGCGGTATGCGCTTTCACGCGCCTCGCACACCAGGGCAGGCATCTTTGCCTCACCCATATAGACCAGCATCGTGCTCTTTGTCACCTGCTCGTCACCATAATACCTTTTCAAAATAATTTTCATAATAAAATAAGGGTATGAGTATTTTTGACTCTGTTGTATAT
>JAGHVC010000166.1 GCA_018064505.1 Candidatus Minthosoma caballi
CTTGAACACTGCATCATATATGGGATTGGCTACCGTAAGCATAGGTTTATAAATTTTAGTGTGTCAAACTATTACTTATCGCTTGCAAAGATAAATAAAAATCGGGAATTATTACGCCAGTATAATAAAAAACTTATATCTTCAAGCTCAAATTCAGTTTGCAAACGGGATTTAAGCTTGAAAATATAAGTTCATAGTGGAAAGATGCAATATGTCACTGGCAGTCAAATTGCTGTGTTTATTTCACTCAATTTGCTACCACCCCCATCTGCTTCTAAGTTCTTGCAATTTTCGTGCTTGTTCATTATCACATTCAGCAGCTCTTGCCGACCACTCTTTGTCTTTGTTTGGGTCTGCTTTAACGCCTCGTCCGTATCTGTAACAAGCGGCCAATAATCTCATTGACTCTCCATTGCCATAGTACTCAACAGCTTTCGAGAGATAATTAAATGCTTTGTTGTAATCTTGTTTCACGCCAAAACCCTTGTAATAGCACTTGCCAAGTCCACTGTAAGCAATTTTTTCCAAATCATAATTATCATCGTTTGAATTATTTTTGACATAAGTGTATATGTTGCTATAAATGTTAAATAGTTTGTTGTGTAATTGGGGTAAATCAGAAGACAAAGCTAATTCCAGGACTAATTCTGCATGCGATGTAGCAAAATCTTGAGCCATTTCATCAACGCCATCATATGTGGAGTCCATCAAGCAATTACAAACAGCATAAGCAACATCGACAGCTTTTTCAAAGTTTTTACTTGTTCCTCTTCCACTTGCATACATATCCATAAGAATAGAGTACACAGGCGACAGACTCATGCCAACTTCTGGTGGCCGCCTCGTGAAAAATGAATCATGTCCTCGCCCGTATCTTACTGCTTCTTCAAGCCAATATGCAGCATTGTCATTTTCTTTCCATTCCTTTGTTTTGTTGTACTTCAAAATCAAATCTTCATCTACTTTTGTATCAAATGATTCTATTATTCTTTTGGAAGGATCGGTACACGGGCTTAAGCAGTAATACATAACTCCAAGCCCCATCACAGCATCTAGACTTCCGTTGTCGATGGCAAGTTTATAATATTTTTCGGCATTAGAAAAATCTTGCATTGCATCATACATACCACCAACACATGTTAAGAAGTAACCTTGTTTAGGAGAGTTGTCCAATTCACTAAGTTCTAAAAGTTTCTTTCGAGCTGTGGAGTTGCATTTTTCATGGTCATAAAGTGGAAGGTAAAGTTCTCCCTCGCCACCAGTTGCAGATTTCAATAACAAGTCGGCAGCCTCAATAGAGTCCTTTTCTACGCCATCACCATGTAAATATTGAAGTGCAAGCGCATATTGAGCAGATGCATACCCCCGTTCTGCAGATTTTCTATACCAGTATACAGCTTGTTCGTAGTTCTTATCAATGCCTTGACCGTTAGAATAGCATACACCTAAATTATATTGGGCTGTTTCATTTCCCTGCTCTGCCGATTTCCTATACCAATATACAGCTTGTTCGTAGTTCTTATCAATGCCTTGACCTTTACCATAGTAATAACCAAGGCTACATTGAGCAGGTGCATACCCCTGTTCTGCAGATTTCATACACCATTGGAATGCTTTTTTCTTATCTACATCTTCTAATGACCTAGCATATTTGTACTGAGCTTCTTTATCGCCACTTTCAGCCTTTTCTTTCAAAGATTGGGCGCTGATGTTGATTGGGAGTATCACAAGTGTAATCACTGCCAACCAGTATTTTTTCAATGTTTTCATATTCACAAATTTGTATCTTTATGTTTATTTCACTCAATTTGCTACCACCCCCATCTGCTTCTAAGTTCTTGCAATTTTTTTGCTTTTTCATTATTACATTTAGCGGCTATTGCTGACCATTCTTTGTCTTTGTTTGGATCTGCTTTAACGCCTCGTCCGTATCTGTAACAAGCGGCTAATAATCTCATTGACTCGCCAGTCATGTCATATCCAGCAGCTTCCGAAAGAAAATTGAATGCTTTGTTATAATCCTTTTTTACGCCAAAACCCTTGTAATAACACTTGCCAAGTCCTCTGTAAGCAATTGCTTCTAAAATACCATGACCATTTGGATTATTTTTGACATAAGTGTATATGTTGCTATAAATGTTAAATAGTTTGTTGTGTAATTGGGGGACATCAGAAGTTAAAGCTAATTCCAGGACTAATTCTGCATGATCCTCAGCTGGACCTTCATATGTAGAGTCCATCAAGCAAGTACAAACAGTATAAGCAACATCGACTGCTTTTTCTGTGTTTATGCTCATTCCTTTTCCACTTGCATAAGTGTCCATAAGAATAGAGTACACAGGTGTTCCAGCCATGCTATATACAATTTCACCTTCCCCGTATCTTACTGCTTCTTCAAGCCAATATGCAGCATTGTCATTTTCTTTCCATTCCTTTGTTTTGTTGTACTTCAAAATCAATTTTTCATCTACTACCCTTGTCTCGCTCGGATCTAATAACCTTTTGGAAGGATCGGTGCACGGGCTTAAGCAGTAATACATAAGTCCAAGTTGTCTCACGGCATCAATACTTCCTTTGCTGATGGCAAGTTTATAGTATTTTTCGGCACTGTAAAAATCTTGCATTGCATCATACATACAACCAACCATTGCTGAGAAGTAATATTGTTTAGGAGAATTGTCCAATTTACTAAGTTCTAAAAGCTCCTCTCGGGCTTTGGAGTTCGAATTTTCGCCGTCATACTCTATAAGAGAAGGTTCGCACACCCCGCCACATGCAGAACTCAATAACAAGCCAGCGGCCTCAATAGAGTCCTTTTCTACCCCAGTAGTACCTCGCAAATATTGAAGTGCAAGCGCATATTGAGCAGATGCATCTCCCTGCTCTGCCGATTTTCTAAACCAATATACAGCTTGTTTGTCGTTCTCGGCAATGCCTCGCCCGTTATAATAGCAAATACCTAAATTATATTGAGCTGTTTTATTTCCCTGCTCTGCCGATTTTCTATACCAATATACAGCTTGTTCGTAGTTCTGGGTAATGCCTCGTCCTATATAATAGCAATTACCAAGATGACTTTGAGCAGGTGCATACCCCTGTTCCGCAGATTTCATACACCATTGGAATGCTTTTTTCTTATCTACACCTTCTAATGACCTAGCATAATTGTACTGAGCTTCTTTATCACCGCTTTCAGCCTTTTCTTTCAAAGATTGGGCGCTGATATTGATTGGGAGCATCACAAGTGTAATCACTGCCAACCAGTATTTTTTCAATGTTTTCATATTCACAAATTTGTTTATTCAAAATCGAGTAATTCTAATTGTTTGATGATGTCATCAGCGCCTGCTATTCCTGACCTTTTGGCTTTATGGGCATATTCAGAAGCTAAACTATGTGTGGATGGAGAGTTAAGATAGTGTTTTGCTAAAGGCATATACGCTTTTGTGTATCCCTTATCTGCCAAAGCCTTTATAGATTTCCAGTCTGATTTTCTCATAGCTTCCTTATAGAGCTCATCATCAGATTTAGTCACCGTGGGTGTATTGTCTGGCTTGTTCTCTTTTTCAGTTGTTACGGGAACTTGCTCCTGTACCGACGGCATGTGTAACTGTTGTTCTATATTCGCAACAAGGTCTTTTACTTTTTGACGAGAGATAAATTCGTTGTCTATTTTATTCAATGTTTCTTGTGCAAGAAGATACTGCTTGGCATCATACTGGGATTTTGCGGCATTGAATAGGCTGTCGAAGCGTTGTTCAATACTGTCCTTTTTTTGTTTGATAACTCGCTTCAGTGAATCATTGGCAAATCTTTCGGCAGTCTCAAAGTCCCCGTTTTCTAAACAAATTAATGCATAAGGCAAATATGCCCTTGTGCTATCATACTCTTCGGCAAATTCTTGCAGAACAGCAGCATCATTTGAGTCGATCGCTTCGGTCAGGCGCAAGGACTGTTGTTGAGCTTCCTTTTGTTTTGATTCCTTGATGTTATCATATATGCTGATAGCTCCATAAACAAGCAGAATGCTACCCATACAGATACCGCTATATGTGAGTATTCGTTTCCAGGGTAAAGGCTTCCTGTAATGAGTATCGACTATATAGTAGGTGTTGTTTGACGAGAAAGTAATCCATCCAGCGTTTGACTCTTCTTGAAAACTTTTACTGATGGCACCTTTTGTTATCTTTTTGCATAGGCCTAAAAACAGTCCATGTGCAGCGTCAACATTACCTTTGGCGACAACACTCTTGTTTTCTTGCCTACGATGATTCTGTTTGTCAAAAAACTCGTAGATATCAAACTGCGCACGACGGGTTGAGCCGGAAAGATTGTTTCCACTATCGCCACATGCAACTTTATATCTAATGAAAAAGCTATCATTGCTCACGACTGACACTATTTCGTATCGTTTCCCATTGCAGTATAATGCATAGCCAATAGGAAGTTCAGAACGAACTATCGAGCCTGGAGGCTGTGCACCGTCAATACTACAACCACATAGTTCCTGGTAAAATAGCCTGGTGTCTTTAGTTCGTTTCTCCTTATCCTTTTGCATTCCATGCACTATTGCCTTCTTCAGTGAATCGCTGATCCCTGCCGGCAACTTTTCTAAGATACGCTTTTCTGTTACATCGTCGGCAAATGGAGGCTCGTCTCCTGTTACAACATAATATAAAGTGGCAGCTAAAGCATACACATCGACTTGTGGAGTAAATGTTGTAATGCCCAGGTATTGCTCCATAGGTGCAAATCCCCTCGAGCAGCCTATGGTCGTGTGGGTTGTCGTCAAATTACCTTTCTCGTTAAAATGACGAGACTCTCCGAAATCGATTAATACCGGTTCCACGACACCGTCAATGTGCTTTCTTAGCATTATGTTGTCATGTTTAATGTCACAATGCAGCAGGGGCTGCTTCATTGTGTGCATAATGTGTACTGCTTTAACAATGGGAAGTACATAAGACATTGCTATATCCTCTTGTAAAGCGCCCTGCTTAACAACATCTCTAAGACTGCCACCTTCAAGATACTCCATAACATAGTATGCGGTGTCATTGGCGCGTATTACTTCATTGACTTGAACTATATTTGGTGTTTTCTTGCATATTTGGTTCAGGATCTCGCCTTCTTTCTCAAATTCAGACAACCATTCCTTGACATTCTGCTTTGCTTCTGCTGCCTCGGGATACATCATTCGTGACTTCCCGTCTTCACGCCAACACATACCCTTGACAAAAAACTCTTTTACAGCAAATGCCTGAGTGATGTTCCCTATTTTTCTTGTGGCAAGGTAGGTTATGCCAAACCCACCTTGCCCCATAGCCTTCTCTATGGTATAGACTTTTTCCTCTCCAACAGAGATGCCTAACAGATTTTTTGACGAGGAATGTAATTCTGTGCCTTTTTTTAAGGCATATTGAATTTTGTCGTTAGCCATAGGTAATATGTTATTTAATTGTTCTCAACATCGTGAGGAAACTGTCGTTTTGTTTATAGTGATTGAGTTGCTCAATGCGTTTTTCGGCATCAACCAAGTCGGGAAGGATACCGATCTTTTTCACATAGCACTCTGCAAGTTTTTTTGCCGATTCAGGAGTAAGATGTCCCAAAGCTTCAGCTTGTAAATAAAGTTGCGCTGCATGTGAGAGATCTCTTGTCACGCCATCACCTTCCATGTATTTGTTACCAAGCTTACACATAGCGTATGCCACACCGTTCTCTGCTGCATTTGTTAGCAGGGCCAGAGCTCGTTTCTCGTCAGTTTTGGTTCCTGTGCCGTTTTCAAGCATTGATGAGAGGTAATAGTCGGCGATGGGATAACCTGAAACCTTGTTAAGAGTTTTGTATGCCTTTTTTACATTACGCTTTGTGTAATCTTTATTACCATAGCAAACGGCAAGCATTGTTTTCCCGGCCATGTTCTTGGCTTTGTCAACTTTCTTAAAATAAGAAATAGCTGCTTCGTAGTCTTTTACGATATAATAATTTTTGAGTCCATACAGATATTGGGTGTATGGTCCGTCATTATCGTCGGAAAGGAGTTGCTTTAATTCTTTCTGGTGGCTGGGTGCCGCATCGGCAATAAATTGTGTAGCAAAATAGTAGTCTTGATCTACTCCATTGCCATTAAGATAACATAAGCCCAAAAGCCATTTTGCATCGTGATTCTTGCGTTCGGCTGCTTTGCGGAGGAGCCCAACAGCCTTGCCGTAGTCTTGCTCTGTGCCATCACCATAATAGTAGATTCTTCCCAGCTGATAATGTGCCATTGTGAAATCTTTGTCAGCTGCGCTTTGAAGTAGTTTGATGCCACCCTTTTTGTCCTGAACTATTCCCTGTCCGTTAAACATTAAATATCCATAATAATAGATGGCACCCACCTTACCTTGCTTTGCCGCTTCCTTAAACCATATCACGGCTTTATCAGCCATTTGGTTATTAAGGTAGAATAAAGCAAGCTCGTATTGACTTGACACATCCTTCTTTTCTGCAGCCTTTTCCGTATAGTAAACATACTTTTTAATGTCTTTCGGTGTCCCTATGCCGTCTTTATAGCATTCCTTCAACAACCGGCTGCTAAATAGGCTTCCCGTATTCTTCACGATGCTTTCATGTTGAGCAATGATATCTCTATTGCCTTTCTTGAGAGCAGCCTTATACAGGTTGACAGCCATTGTTGAGTCTTTCTGTGTTCCATTTCCTAATTGGTAGCACATAGCCATATTGCCTATAGCGTCAGCATTGTCCTGCTTGGCAGCAAGCGCCCAATAGTGAAGTGCTTTTTTATAGTCCTGGCGAAGGGTGTCTTTACCCGTATAATACCATACTCCGACGGTGTTCTGTGCATTTGCCTCACCGCTATTAGCCTTCTCTATCATCAAGGCGATACTGTCAACCTTCTCGATGTCTGCTTTTGCCGGCTTTCTCTTAGCAGGAGCAGCATTCACCATTGCCACTGAAATTGAGGCTATTATTATATATAAAAC
>JAGHVC010000049.1 GCA_018064505.1 Candidatus Minthosoma caballi
TCATAGTCATCCATTGTAATGTAGGTCTTGACATTCTTGCACTTCTTTACCTTCAATGGAATGAAGCCCACAATGCTCTCGCCTGGCTTGATGCTGTTAGAGCGCAGAGCCTTAGGGTCGTTATTAGGATGATCCTGAAGGTACTCCTGGATGCGGTTCTCCTGCGCCCGTTTATAAGCCTGCTCCAAGGCTCTCAAGCCAATATTTCCCAATTCGTTTTTGGTGTTGATGCGCTTATGGTATATAAGGCTTTCGGTCATTCTTGCCACATCGCCACC
Source organism: Candidatus Minthosoma caballi (assembly GCA_018064505.1). Classification (GTDB taxonomy): domain Bacteria; phylum Bacteroidota; class Bacteroidia; order Bacteroidales; family Bacteroidaceae; genus Minthosoma; species Minthosoma caballi. The sequence continues at coordinate 279 of JAGHVC010000049.1, forward strand.
CGTCTGCTCACGAGCTTCAAAGCGACGATCATCCTCGATGCGAGCATCGTAGCTCTCAGGAGTGTAGCGTACCACCTGCACTGGCTTTCCATTTTTGTCAGTACCAGTGTAACGCACTTTAGAAAGGTCGAACATCACGCCGTGGTCAGAATTGTTGGTGATCTCAAGGTGGATGAGGAAGTCATTGCCATACCAAGAGTCGTGGTACAGCATCATCAAACCGTCCTTGATGTAATATGAGTAGTTTTTGCCATTGGTCTTATAACGACCGAAGATAACATGTCCGTCATCAAGGAATCGCCCTGTGTCGATGACATCTTTAGGGTCAATCTTCTCCACATGAATGCCGTAAACATTCAACATGCCATCCTCGTGCTTAGTATCATCCTCCACGATGTCGAAGCCTCCAGTCGGATCAAACTTCTCGAATTCCAGAACATAGTTGATCTTCTCGCCCTTTTTCTTAGTGTTAAGATATCTTGGCTCTGCCTCATCCCATAGCGGGAAGTTGATTGAGTTGATAATCTTGTAGTTAACATTGTTCTTCACAGCCTTCATCTTACGCGGAAGATAATAGAGAGTAGATTCGTCGCTCGGAGCAGTGAATGTGCAATACACCAGTACACTATTCTCGGTTTCGATCACCTGGTGCAGAACAGAATTCGCAGTTTCCGACTTGTCAATAGAACTTACCTTATACTGGGCATCGGCAATAATCGACGCCATTAAGCAAAGAATAAATAGAATCTGTTTTTTCATATTTAAAATTATTAATGATGAATTTGCTGCAAAATTACATGTTTTTTTCTCATCCACCAAATATTCACAATTTTCTTTGCACAAAAAGCGACTATTTAGAGAGGAAATTAGACCTTAGCTTATTGAAAATCAGCATTGTTATGTATCTATGCTCAACTCATGCCTTATGCACCCTCGGACGCATGCCTTGTATGCCCACGGACGCACGCCTTATACGACCACGAACATACGCCTTGCGAGCTCAGATACTTATGCCCGATGCGTCTCGCAGCTTACGCCTTATATCGACTGTGCGTTATGCCTTGTTTCGACCATGCGATACAAGGCGTATCGCACAAGAGTTACAAGGCATAAACTGAGAGGGGTGAAAAGCGTATAATTTCAGAATATATTGGCAAGTTTTCACGACGAAAATAGAAGAAAACTTACACCGTTTTACTTAATGAAGAATGAATTTCTCAACAACAGCAGCCACCCCATCCTCTTCATTGCTAAGCGTCACGAAATCAGCATGTTCACGCACCACTGGCTGAGCATTTGCCATTGCAACTCCAAGACCTGCATACTCTATCATTGAGAGATCGTTGAATCCATCACCGCATGCAATAAGTTCCTCACGCGCAATACCAATTTTATCTAACAAGAGGGACAAGCATTTTGCTTTGTCAATACCATTCGGAACAAGCTCAAGAAAGAATGGCTCACTACGAAACACCCCCATCTTGCCTTTCAAATGTTCTGCCATTTCAAGTTCAAGCTCATGAAGCGGTTCTGGATCTCCTACTATGAGACACTTTGGCAATGGATAAGTAACCTCCTCAAGGAAATTTGGCACTTGGCGAATTGGCATCTTGTTAAGAAAAGCTGTATGCATAACATACGGATACTCAGGAGCTTCAGTCACTATCTCATCTCCGCAATAGCTGAGAATCACAAAGTCATCTCGCTTCTTTGAGCATTCATACAAATATGGCTTCTGTTCTTCAGGCAAGTAATCAGAATAGAGCAATTCTTTCGAACTCCAATCTATAATCATTCCGCCATTGAAACTGAGGATAAAGCCACCAAACTCACTCATTCGCAACTCGTCAGCAAGAGGAGCAACGCCGTATGTTGGGCGCCCTGAAGCAAGAATCAGCCTAAGGCCTTGCTGCTGAGCTCGGATGAGAGTGTCGCGAGTGTGTGGTGAAATTGTCTTGTCGTTTCGCGTCAATGTGCCGTCAAGATCAAGCGCTAAAAGTTTATAATTGCTCATTTAACTATATTTTTTATGCAAATTAACAAAATAAAACTCAATGATAAAGCATCTTTGAGGATTTTGTTATACATTTGTACTTAAATAAGATACACTCAACATGAAGAAAGGACTAATTCTATCTATTCTCCTCACTATTGCAACTGCAATTTCTGCACAGGAGGCATTTACTGGCAAATTCTATTGCGAAGCGCTGAAAGCAACAATGCAGCTAAGCCTTGCTGACAACAATATCGCATTGCCTGACCTCGATTTCGAAGACACTTACGGCTACCTAAAAGGTAACCTGAATGGCACATGGGTGATTCTGAAAGTGAAAAAAGCCGACGACAAGAAAGCATTGGTGCGAATGATTAGCGACATGGGCAATGATGCTCAGGATGTGGAACTTACATTCAACAGCGAGGGGAATATTGAGATGAAGCTTGTGGGTGGTGAGCAGAATATTAAAACCATCGAAGGAAGCAAGTATGTGAAACTGCCTAAAGCAATTGTGTTCGTCAAAAAATGAGCAACTACTTAGATTCTTTCAATCCTCCTCAGCGTGAGGCGGTTGAGTATTGCGACGGACCATCTCTTGTCATTGCTGGAGCTGGTTCGGGCAAGACGAGAGTGCTCACAAACAAGATTGCCTATCTGATGGAGCACGGCTACGAACCGTGGTCTATTCTTGCACTTACATTCACCAACAAAGCTGCCAACGAGATGAAGGAGCGTATTGCGAAAATCGTTGGCACAGAGTGCGCTCGACACTTATGGATGGGCACATTCCACAGCATTTTTCTTCATATCCTTCGCATTGAACATGAGCACATTGGCTTCTCTTCAAGCTTCACTATCTACGATGCTGCCGACAGCAAGAGCCTTGTGAAAAGCATCATCAAGGAGATGGAATTGGATGACAAGAAGTACAAACCAGGCGATGTGCTGAACAACATCAGCAATTGTAAGAATCAGCTCATCACGGCAGAACAATATGTGAACAATCCTGCCAACATGCAGAGTGATGCAAGGCGCAACACCCCTATGCTTGGGAAGATCTTCGAGCGATATTGCAGCAGATGCAAGCAATCTGACGCAATGGATTTTGACGATATTCTACTTTATACATACTTGCTTTTTGCTAACAACCCTGAGGTGAAAGACAAATGGGAGACACGATTCAAGTATGTGCTTGTGGATGAGTATCAAGACACTAACTTCGCTCAGCATCAGATTGTGTGGCAGCTTACAGAGCATCGTCAGCATGTGTGCGTCGTGGGCGATGATGCACAAAGCATCTACAGCTTCCGCGGTGCAAACATCGACAACATCCTCACTTTCACTAATCAATACACTGATGCTAAGCTTTTCAAACTTGAGCAGAATTACCGTTCCACTCAGAATATTGTAGAAGCAGCAAACAGCCTGATTGGAAAGAATAGCAGACAGATACGCAAGGAGGTTTTCTCCGAAAATGACCGAGGTGAACTGATTCATGTGCTTAGCACTCAATCTGACATTGAAGAAGTCAGAGTTGTCGTCAACAATATCAAGAAGTTGAAAAAGCTGGATGGAGGAGAATTCTCAGATTTTGCTATCCTCTACCGCACTAACGCTCAAAGCCGCGTGTTTGAAGAGTCGTTGCGCAAGGAAGGCATTCCTTATCGCATTTTTGGAGGACTCTCTTTCTATCAGCGCAAAGAGATAAAAGACATTATCGCATACTTCCGCCTTGTTGTCAATCATAATGATGAAGAGGCTTTTCGACGCATCATCAATTACCCCGCAAGAGGCATTGGGCAAACAACTGTACAAAAGATTGTGCAGCAAGCAAATGACCATGAGACAAGTCTTTGGAATGTGATAAGCGACCCTATCACTTATGGTCTTAGCGTAAACAAAGGCACTGCTACAAAGATTCAGCAATTCCATGATCTCATAGAGGGATTTGCAGAACAAGCAGCCATGCTTCCTGCTGATCAGATAGGCACTCTGATTGTGAAACAAAGCGGAATCATCAATGATATTTACCAAGACTCAACTGCAGAGAATCTTGCTCGTCAAGAGAATGTAGAGGAATTGGTGAATGGCTTGCAAGATTTCGTTCAGCAGCGTATGGAAGAAGGCAATGAGAATGTCTCACTCATCGACTATTTGTCTGAAGTATCGCTTCTTAGCGAAATTGATACTGATAAAGGGGATGACGAGCACAAGGTGACTCTCATGACAATCCACTCTGCAAAAGGACTCGAGTTCGGCACGGTGTTTGTGGTTGGAATGGAGGACGGCCTTTTCCCTTCACAGATGAGTTCTGGCTCACCTCGTGAGATGGAAGAAGAGAGACGATTGTTCTATGTTGCAATCACTCGCGCAAAGACTCGCTGCTTCGTAAGCTACGCACAATGTCGCTTACGCTACGGAACAATGGAATTCGGAGCTCCAAGCCGTTTCCTATCCGACATTGACCAAAAGTATTTGGACAAGCAGCAAACAATGGCCTCGCAGCGAAAGAATGCAAGCGATGATATTGACTTACCATGGAAAAGACGCAACCGTCTATTTGATGATGAAGGTTTCATTGGCGCAAATAGAGATTCTGAAAGAAGCAGATTCTCGTCATCAAGCGGACAAGGGTATTCTGCACACACTCAGGGCTACTCATCTTCAAACGGTCATAGCCAACCTTCTCCAAACAGACAAATCTACTCATCTTCAAGCAGTTCGCCCTACTCTTCTGCTCCTCGTCCATTCACGCCTACTGTTCCAAAGCAGGAGACACAGATGCCGCAAGGAATGAGAAAGATTACAAAAATTGTAACAGAGAAATCAAAAACCGACTCTGTTCCATCAACATCTACTGCTCAGGGCACACTTGCCGTAGGAGCTCACATTTTACACGAGCGCTTCGGTCGTGGCGAAGTGATGAAGATTGAGGGAGGTGGAGAAATGACAAAAGCAACAATTCAATTTGAGAATGTTGGCTCAAAGCAATTGTTGCTCAAATACGCTAAGTTTAAGATTATCGACTAAGTTCATTCAAAAGATTATCGGCTAAGTTACTTCTTAAAAATGACATTACTTGAACAAAATATATCGCAGATTCCCTCACCTTGTTATGTGATGGAGGAAGAGTTATTGCGCAGAAACCTATCACTTATTAAAAGTGTGGCAGAGCGCGCAAATGTTGAAATAATCCTTGCCTTCAAAGCATTCGCACTTTGGAAGTCTTTCCCTATTTTCCGCGAATATATTACCCACACAACTGCTTCTTCTTTGTATGAGGCTCGTCTTGCCGCAGAAGAGTTTGGCAGTAAAGCACACACTTATTCACCTGCCTACACAGATGAAGAGTTTGATCAGATAGCAGATTGTTCAAGCCACATCACTTTCAACTCACTCTCTCAGTATAAGCATTTCCATCTCAAAGCACAAGGCAAAGCCTCATTGGGAATTCGTGTAAATCCAGAGTACAGCGAAATAGAGACAGAGCTATACAATCCATGTGCGCCTGGCTCTCGTTTTGGCATTCTCAGCAGCGACTTGCCTGAGACATTGCCAAGCGACATTGAAGGCTTCCACATTCATTGCCACTGCGAGAGCGGCAGCGACACTTTTGAACGCACTCTCAAGCACATTGAAGAGAAGTTCGCTGCTTGGTTTCCTCAAATAAAATGGATTAACTTTGGAGGTGGGCACCTGATGACTCGCAAAGACTATGATGTTGAGTTTCTAATCAACACGCTAAATGCTTTCCATCAGCGTCATCCGCATTTGAAAGTAGTGCTCGAACCTGGCAGTGCATTTGCTTGGCAAACAGGACCTTTAGTATCGAAAGTAGTGGATATTGTTGAGAATTACGGAGTGAAAACTGCAATTCTCAATGTTTCTTTCACATGCCACATGCCCGACTGCCTTGAAATGCCATACAAGCCAGCCATTCGCAATGCTGTCACTTTAGACGAAGAAGATTTAGACACAGCAAGAACTTTGCCTCACACTTATCGACTTGGAGGCAATAGCTGCTTGAGCGGAGACTTCATGGGATTATGGCAATTTCCTCACGAACTTTCTATCGGTGAAACGATTATATTTGAAGACATGATCCACTACACCACCGTAAAGACATGCATGTTCAATGGCATCAACCATCCTTCAATAGGAATGCTTCACACAGACGGTTCGTTTGAACTGTTCAGGAAGTATTCCTACGAAGATTATAGAGATAGGATGGATTGATTCAAAATAATTTTGCAGAATAGTAAGTGGCTGCTATTCTGCTTTTGGAGCTGCCGCTTTGAGGACGAGTGATGTGATACGCATTGCCTCATTCAACACTGCAGTACCTGTAAAGTGCTTAACATTATCAGGAGTTGGAGTTGACTCACTTTCGAGTTCTATACTCTCAAGTGAAGAAACCGAAGTGCTGTAAGTTTCCTCATCCAAAGCGAATTGCACATTATAAACAGAACGGCCACCAGCATCAACTTTAGAAACGCGAGCATTATTTACATTGAAGATGATTGTTCGTCCATTTTGGTGCACCTTAGCCATGTAAGCAAAAATATCCTCTTCTGTTGGATCGTTCTTGCCAATGTATGAGTTAACAGTACTAGCAAGCGTCATTTGGATTGCTGTTTTATCATTATTAGCAAGAGCCTCGAAATGATTTGAAAGAGTGCGCTTCACATTTGAGCTTTCTTCTGCAGAGAGCTCTTTCTTGTCAAGGTCAGAGATCTTCTTCTGCACTGCAGCAACGAACTTTCCATCAACAAACTGGTCGAGATATCTCTCATAAGCCTCCTTTGTGTCTGCCTTTAAAGCTTCTGCATAAGAAAGTGAGTCAATTGCCATATTGGCTCTCTCACGATAGAAGCCATCAGGGTGAGAATCAAGGAAACGATGTATTGCTTCAACTGACTCAAGTTTCTCTGCAGCATTCCAATCTGCACGCTCTGTAGTGAAACGGTCGTTTAGATTCTTAACTAGTTGATAGTGAGCAGCACCATCAATATAAGTGTCAAGGTATTCCTCAAGAGCTATGCTGAGAGAGTCATAGTTTTTCTCGTTCTCATAACGCATAATCTTCTCGTAAACAGAATTTTCATCGTTATCATTGCCGCCTCTGAAAAATAAGTACCAAACTGCACCCCCTGCAAGGGCAAGAATCACAATGGTGATAATTGCAATTGTGCCTCCTGCACTCTTCTTTGCAGTAGGAGCAACTGCAGGAGCAGCCTGAGCAGTTGTTTCTGATGAAGTTGCATTACTTGCTGATGATGAAGCAGTTGCTGATGATGAAGCATTTGCTGATGACGAAGCAGTACTACCTGACGATGCTGTAGTTTCAGCATTCTGAGGCTTAGGCGATGTAGCCTGAGTCGCAGAATTTGGGATTGGCTTATTTGCTCTGCCTGACTTTAGATACTGCTGAATTGGGAATCCGCAATGAGGACAAGCATTGGCCATGTCGCTCACTTCGCGGTTACATTCGGGACATTTAATAATTGCCATTTTATTTAACCTACTTATTCTTAATGTTCTATATTAGATGTGTATAATTAGCTATGATATCTTCTTTTTCTATTACTGCACCAGAGCAGAATCTGCCTGTTCAACAATTTCTGCAGGCATGATTGGCGTTGCTTCTGTCTCATTTTCAGTTCCCTCTGAATTAACAGAAACAGAATCATTAACAATTCGCTTTGTAGTGTCTTGAGGCAAAGTGTCGTACATTGTCACTTTCTGGTTCACCTCCACTACTTGTTCGTCAGCAATCGTATCTCCATTTCCTTCAAACGCATGCATCTGTGGCTGGGCATTCTTATCAAACAACACAACAGACACAGCCGCGCATACTGAGAGAATGAGAAAAAAGAGAGTGCTGGTTTTAACAATTTTTCCTTCGCTTGGAAACTTCCAAGAAATAAAGAAATACACACATGAAATTAGAATCCATGCTATGCTAACCCATGTGAAGCCGAAAAGCAAACACTTCACGAGAATGCAAATGAATGCACTCACTGCAATGACCAATCCTAAGTCAGAAAAAGGATTCCTGCGTTTCATTAATGCTGATTTATTTCCTTTTATTCTCTTTTTCAATTTGCAAAATTAGCTATTCTTGCATTAATAAAAGAATAAACAAGCCAAAAATTGTTTACAACACAGAAAAATCACTACCTTTGTGGCCAAATTCAATTTGTAACAATGAAATTTAACTCTATAAAGGTAAAAAGATTCTTTTTTTCTCTTCTCATACTCATTCTCGCTTCTGCTTGCAGCACTAATGTGAAATGGAACAATATTGACTTTTACGAAGTAAAGAAACTTGAAGTCACAACAGAAAAGCCAACAGCAACAGAAGAAGATGAGTTTGCTGCTCTTAGGGACACAGCAGAACGCACAATTGATGTAACTGTTGATCTTCAGTTTATGAAATCTGATGATGAAAACGGAGAAAACGCATCGGTGTGCAACCTTATCAATTCATTGCTCGTGGAGATGGTGCTAAAGCAATCGAGCGAGCTCAATGTGGAGGAAGCCATCGAAAGATATATTGCTGACAAAAAAGCAGAGTTTCAAGCTGATGAAATGTCTGGAAACATGTATGACCACCTCACCGGAGTGGCAGAATACGGAAAAACAAACATCATTACATACCGTCTTCTTGAAGAAATGTACACAGGTGGAGCTCATCCTCTTAGCGTTACAACTATCTACTCTTTCGACGCTATGAGTGGAGAGTTTTTGAGCCTTGAACAAGTATTCCCAAGCTCTAACCATGCAGCAATAACAGAGCTGTTGACTAAGAAACTTATCAAAGACCTTGGCAAACAATCAATTGAAGAACTTAAAGCTGATGGCTATCTCGACTTGACAGACATGTTTGTAAGCCCCAACTTTGCTCTAAGAACAGACTCTGTAGAGTTCTACTACAACACATACGACATTGCCCCTTACGCATGTGGCCCGAGCGTGATTTGTCTCAGCTATGAGAACATAAAGCCATACATAAGCGTTTCGTTTGAGTAATCAGAACAATAGAGCCTTTGTCACTTTCTCTATGGTTCAAAATTTCTTCAGTTCAGAGTATAAGCGTTGAACAGGCAAGCCCATAACATTGAAATAAGAGCCCTCTATTCGCGTTACTCCAACAAAGCCAATCCACTCTTGAATGCCATAGGCTCCAGCTTTGTCAAAAGGCTTATACTCTGCAATGTAAAAGTCTATTTCCTCATCCGTCAAATCTGCAAAATACACTTTCGACACAGAAGCAAATTGCACGGTTTTCTGCTTTGTAACAATGCTAACACCTGTAATCACATCATGAGCATGACCAGAGAGTTGACGCAACATGCGCTTTGCATCAGCAGCATCTTTCGGCTTGCCAAGCACCTCGCTGTTGTCATAAACAATAGTATCGGCAGTAATGATAAGCTCATCGTCAGCCATTGTTTGCTGATAAGCTTCTGCCTTCTTTCCTGAGATATACTTTGGAATATCTTCACCCTTCAGTTCTTTGGGATATGACTCATCAATGCCACTCAATGTGCGCACATCAAAACTCAATCCCAGGCCTCCAAGTAACTCTTTTCTTCGAGGCGAATTGCTTGCAAGCACTATCTTATAACCTTCCAACATAACAATCTATTTATTTCAATATCAAACACTCTTTGACTACCTAGCATCCACCCATCTCACCATCCAAAAGCTTTAGCGTCACTCATCCACATTCCCTGAGCCTTAAGCACTTGCTCTATCACATCACGACCGCATCCCATACCACCATTTTTGTGGCTTATGTATTTGCACACAACCTTAATCTCTGAAGCAGCATCTGCTGGGCAGCACGGCAAACCACACTTTGCAAGTATCTCATAGTCAGGGATGTCATCGCCCATGTATAGGATCTCTTCGTCTGCCAAATGATACTTTTCCTTCAACTCTTCATAAGACTTAATCTTCACTGCTGCACCAAGAATTACATCCTTTACACCCAAACCATCATAGCGTTTGCGAATCGACTCGGTCTTGCCACCACTAATGATGGCAACAATCAATCCTCGCTTCACTGCCAGCTGCATTGCATATCCGTCCTTAATGTTCACGGTACGCATAGGTTCTCCATTCGGATGCATCGTAATTGTCTCGCACGACAACACTCCATCAACATCGAAAAACAAAGCCTTAATTTTTGACAAATCGTAGTTAATCATGTGGTTTGAAATTTTATGTAAAATTAGAGTGAATGCTCTTACTCATCAGCTTATATATTTCCTGCATAACAGGCTCATCGTCCAGTAGGCTCAACTGTTTGCCAATCACATTCTCATCCCATCTCACAGCGGGACCTGTTTGCCCTTCTTGAGGCGATAGCGAATGCAGCTTGCGAGCCGTTTCGTCTATCAGTGGAAGCATCACTTCGAAAGGCACACCGCCATGCTCCTTCAGTATTCTCTCACCTATAGCAAAACAATGATTGGCAAAGTTACAGCAAAAAACTGCAGAGAGGTGCAAATACTTTCTGTTTTCACTATTAAGTTCATACACAGAACGGCTCAGTGTATTTGCCAATTGTTTCAAAACAAGCAGGTCCTTTTCGTACTGAGCTTCAATAAATATTGGTATTTCGCTGAAATCCACTTCCTTTGTCTTAGAGAATGTCTGCATAGGATAAAACACACCTCTATGTTCGCATGGGAGTGTGTCCATTGGCATACTGCCAGCCGTGTGAACAAACAGAGCACCTTCGTTTCGATTCACAATCTGCACTGCCATTTCTGCCAAAGCACTATCCTTCAGAGCCACAATGTACAAATCAGCATCACAGCAAATGGCATCAATGGCCGTCACATATGGGCATGATAGAATGTCGGCCAAAGCACTTGCAGATTCTTTTGTGCGTGAATACACCTGCACCACTTCTACCCCCTTGTTCTTCAATGCTTTGCCAAGATTTGTGGCAAGATTACCAGCGCCTAACAGAGCTATTCTCATTCTTCCTCTTCAGCAAAAGTGCCAATATGCACATTCTCCCACTTAAGATTGTCCTCATCCTGTGGCTTACGCTCAATTGCTGGATAGCCAATGCCAATCACACACTCTGCTGAAAGGTCTTCAGGATATCCTAGCAAATAACGAAGAATATTATCAGAAGGCTCACCATTCTCCATGTATCGGTTGCGCACCTGACACCAGCAGCTGCCCAATCCGAGATCTGTTGCTTGATACTGCATTGTCACAGCAGCTAACGAAGCATCCTCACACCAAACATCAGTTGCTTCCCTGTCGCCAAGTACTACAATTGCCACCTTAGCTCCTGCCACAAATTGGCTTCCCATAGGTCGGCAAAGCGAAATTTTCTCAAGCATCTCCTTGTCATCAACCACAATGAAATGCCATGCACGCGTTCCTTTACTTGTTGGCGACATAAGTGCTGCACGAAGTATTGTCTGTAAATCTTCAGCAGCAATATCTTGATCTGTGAACTTTCTCACACTGCGGCGTTTCTGCACCAATTCCTTGAAATTCTCCATAAATATCTTTTTGTTTACTTATTCAATTTGTTATTTAGTTTCAACTTGCTCAGTATCATTCAAAACAGAACGACCTTTGCATTGTTTATTTTTGCAAAGATAAGCATTTTTTTGTCACAACTCCAAATAATGCTCTCAGTTTTTCTAACACTTTCTTCACACATTCGAAAACATCAGAGCAGACAATTTTTGTATAAAGCTCGAAAAAACGCAACAAAATCTTATGTATTCAATTGTTTATTACTACCTTTGCCGCAAATTTTAGATATTTGAAAAAGAAAAAACAAATCAACAAAGCTATGACAAAAAAGAAAAAATCCAGAAAGAAAAGTTTTGTAGTTTTCCTCGTTTCCATCCTTGCTATTGCTGCTATTGGGTGTTTTTACCTCATCAAAAGCGGATTCTCCAACGAAGAAAAAGCATACATATACATTGACAAGGATGACACTTGCGACTCTATCAGAAGCAAGATCGAAGCCAATGCAAAACCAGAAGATATGAAGGTGTTCGACCTCTTTGCGAAGCTTCTCAAGCTGGACGAGCGCAAGCGTACTGGCAAGTACGAAATCACCAAGGACTTGAGCATGCTACAACTCATTCGCGACATACGCAACCACAACGAAGTGCCTGTCAAAATGGTTGTTCCATCAGCCGTTCGCACCATGAACGATATGGCTGGCAGAGTGGCAAAAAACATCATGATCGACTCTGTTGCCATTGCCGACTACCTCAACGACGAGGAAAAAGTCAAGAATTTAGGCTACACCAAGGAAACGATTCCTGCACTTTTCATTCCAAACACATACGAGGTGTACTGGGACATGAGCATAGACGACTTCTTCAAGCGACTCGTGCGCGAGAACAAGAATTTCTGGAACGAAAGCAGAAAGGCTAAGCTTGCTGAGGTGTCAGAGTATGCCGGACAGAAGATGGACGAGATTGCCGTTGTCACTCTTGCCAGCATCGTGGATAGCGAGACAGCCAACAACGGCGAGAAGCCAACCATCGCGGCTCTATACCTCAATCGCTTGCGCACAGGAATGCCTCTGCAAAGCGACCCAACGGTGAAATTCGCTCTTCAAAACTTCGCCCTTCGACGCATCTTGTTTGAACATCTCAAAGCTGACTCTCCATACAATACTTATAAGAATATAGGACTTCCTCCTGGTCCAATCTGCGTGCCTTCAATAGCAGGCATCGAAGCTGTGTTGAACCACACAAAGAACGACTACATCTACATGTGTGCAAAGGAGGATTTCTCAGGCACTCACAACTTCTCTGCTTCATACGCACAGCATCTCATCAACGCTGCTAAGTATTCTAAAGCATTGAACGATAGAAACATACACTAACAACCGAAAGAAACATTAGCAGAAGAGCGCAGTAAGGCTGTAAGCGTATGCTTAGGAAGGCAAAATGCGTATGCTCGGAAAGACATTGTACTTGCGCTCGGGAAGGCAATGTACCGATGCTAAGGAAGGCAACATGCGTATGCCCGTAACGACAACGGAACATAAGCTTTGATTCGTGGGACAAAGCTTTTGCCTCGTTAGGCATAAGTTTTGATTTGTCAGGCATAAGTTTTGATTTGTTGTTGTGAGGTTCCTAAAGTTGCTGAATAATGAAGATGGCTTGCAACCATAGCGTACTCACATAAAGCGATATACGACAATCGGTATATCAAGTACAAAGATACAAAAAGAAAATAACATTTGCAAGAGTTTTGGTCAACAATCCAACGACTACACATAGAAAAGCTATATTAAATTATGAAAAAGAACTTACTTATTACAATCATTCTTTCACTCTCAGCGCTCTTTTGCCATGCTCAGCGCCGAGAATACACGCCGTCACCAGTGAAAGGTGCTGCGTGGAACACACCTGGCAACCTCAACCCTTTCATTCCTGGGTATTTTGCCGACCCTACAATCAGAAAATTTGGCGACACTTACTATCTCTACGCCACTACTGACGGCACTGGCAACGGCTACGGGCCAGCACAGGTGTGGGTGAGCAAAGATTTTGTCAACTGGAAAAATGTGATTCTCAACTGGCCAACAACCGAGGTGGTTTGGGCTCCCGATGTGGTGCAACAGCCTAATGGAAAATTCCGCTATTTCTATTGCGAGCCATGCAACATCAACATTGGCGAGGCGGACTCTCCACTTGGCCCATGGAAAAACATTCTGGGTAAGACCGATGCAGTGATGGTGCCCGACCGCTATGTGCATAATGTCATTACACTTGACCCTCAATTGTTCACAGACGATGACGGCGCACAGTATCTATATTTCACCACATGGGGAATCTATGATGGATTTGGCTGTGGAGTAGCCAAGCTTAACAATGGCGAATACAGCATTGAAGACTTGCAAAAGATGTCCGATGCCCGTCGATGGAACGAGGCAAATCCTCACCCTATTGCTGCCGACAAGTTTTTCTCAGAGAAGGCTATCATACCTAACACACAGCTGAAAGACATCTTCGAAGCGCCTTTCGTTTTTAAGCGCAACGGCGTGTACTACTTCACCTATTCTTCTGGTTCTTGCCACACCGACACTTACCGAGTGCAATATGCTACAAGCACTGTAGGACCTATGGGGCCGTTCGAGTATAAAGGTGAGCTTCTCACAACCAATGCTGATGGCACAGTGCATGGCCCTGGGCATCATTCCGTCATGAAGGATGGCGACCATTATTATATCGTCTATCACAGGCATGACATTCCAAAGGCAATTCATGGTTTCAATCGACAGATTTGTATTGACGAGCTAACTTTCGATGCAGATGGCAACATCAACCCTATCACACCAACTCATGATGGATTGCTGCCATCTTCACTTTCGAAGAAATCTAACAAGAATGCATGCGTCAACCTCGCCTACAAAGCAAAAGCTACAGCATCGTCACACTACGGAGACTTTTTCGTCCCTATCCATGCCACCGACGACAACAATGCAACTCTCTGGAAAGCAAGTGACTGCAATGCTCCAGCTTGGTTGCAAATAGACTTGGGCACTAATACCAAGTTCAATCAGATATGGACTCAGTTTGAATTTCCCACATTCTTCTATCAATACAAAATTGAAACTTCTTCTGACGGAAACTCATGGGCTCTATATGCTGACAGAACAAACAACACGCAGCAAGGGTCGCCTATGGTTGATGAAGGTGCAGCTTCTGCTCGCTTCATACGCATAACCATCACCGACACACAGAAGAATGGACACTTTCCTGCCATTTGGAATGTGAAGGTATATAATGCCACAAAGAAAAACAATCCGCTCGCACTACTGCCTAACACAAACAACATTGACCTCAAGGCTGTGGAAGAAGGCTACCCTAACCTACACAAGAAGGATGTAGAGATGCACGAGCGCGAGGAAGCAAACAAGCGAGAATATAAGATTGTGGACATCAATGCCGATGACTATTCTCAAGGAAAGATTGTAGAAACATGCGAGATTAAGAACCGAAATGGAGGAAAGTTCGAAGGAGACTCGCCTATTGTCGTGGAAATCAAGAAAGGCAAATATGCTTTTTATTTCGACGGTAAAACAACTCTCGAAAGCGATTTCACGCTGCCCAAAACAATGACTTACAATGCGCCTTATACCATCAGCGCATGGATTCTCAATCCCGAAGTGGGAGGTATTGAAACAATAGCGGAATTCACTAAGCGTCGCAACGACCTTGCTACAATAGAGTTTCGCCAAGGCACAGACCGTCAAAACGGACTCGTCGCTCACAACGCTTCGTTTGAAAACTTTGGCTGTCCACGCGAGTGCAAGCAAGGCGAAGGCGAATGGCAACATTGGGCCGTGTCATACGATGGCTACATGGAGCGCATATTCCTCAATGGCAAGCTCGTCACAGAGAAGAACTCCTTTTTAATGATTCGACCAGAAGGCAACATCACTCTTGGCGCATCATTTGATGGAGCTAACAAATTTAGCGGATACATTCACTCTCTACGCTTCCTTGACAAGTCACTTTCTGCAAACGAAATTGCTGCGGAATATGCTTTACCATCAAGCACAACCGACAAGATTGCTTTCAGCAGTAACGGCATGAAACTCAAAGCAGAAGTCATTACTCCAGACTACATCAAGATGGAAGTGACTGACAGCAATGGCAATCCTATTAGGTCTGGCTTGCTCAGATATACATTCAACATTACAAATGGTAAAGAAAAGCACACAAAAGTGTGCACAGCAACAGTGAGTGACGATGATAACACTTTCACCCAAACGCTCACTACAACCGTTAGCACAAGCCCATCTCAATTCATCATTCTTTCTCATCCAGAAGCAACAAGATTATCAGCCTCAACTGCCGACTTCAACAATGATCCTATGCAGAACGGAGCAAAGATTTTAGAAGAAATAGAGGGAGATTTCGTGATGCAAGCTAAAGTGTCAGATTTCGATGGTTTCGACACTAAGCGCACCCCAGCCTACAACGAAGCAGGAATAATTGTCATGGAGTCAGCAAACAGCTTTATTCACAACGGAGTATTCCCATCATACAATTGTGGCAACATGCTCACCCAAGTGAGTCATGGCCATCGACCGCAATTCCCTGTACAAAACGGATGGGATTACAATCCTTGGCTTCAGATTCAACGCATTGGCAACCTAATTTATGCACGCCGTTCCGCAGATGGCAACAATTGGACAGACATGCCAGGAAGTCCTATGCCTGTCAAAGCATCCAAGCTTCGTCTCGGTATCTACCAAACCACATACTCGGATAACCGAAGCTGGGCGCTCATATCAAACTTCCAAGTATATAAAAAGAAATAGAAAACATCCCCTCCTCATAAGTAATGTAATAAAACGAGGCCGAACTCTCCTACTACGCAGTCGAGTTCGGCCTCATATCTGTTTCAATATCTCCATTATAACTTCCTCATTCTATTCTCAATCTCTCCTCTCAACTCTTCTATAGCAGAATCTATCTCCCCCACATTCAAGACAACCAAATCCGCATACTGCTTACTTGGCTCTATAAATTTCTCATGCATCGGCTTGATAAGCTTACGATACTTATCAATAATTTTTTCCAAAGTCAATCCACGCTCCACTGTGTCGCGAAGAATCACACGAATCAGCCGCTCATCAGCAGGCACATCAACATACACCTTCAAATCCATAAGCCCACGAAGCCGATCATCATAAAAAGTCATTATGCCCTCTATGATTATCACCTCACAAGGTTCAACATGCACTGTCTCTTTCAACCTTGTACTTGAACAAAAATCATACACAGGCTGCTCTATAGCCTTCCCTTTTCGAAGGTCATCAATTTGCTGCACAAACAAATGCCAATCGAACGCATCGGGATGGTCAAAGTTTGTCAATCTACGCTGTTCAAAAGGAACATGAGAAAGGTCGTAATAGTACGAATCCTGAGGAATAACTGCAAAAGTCCCATTAGGGAAGCACTCCGTAATGCGTCGTACAACCGAAGTCTTTCCACTGCCAGTACCTCCTGTCACTCCAATGATTACCATACAAAAAGGCTTACTTCATCCCTCTAATCTCCTCAATAAGAGGAAGGAGCACTTTCTTGATGATTTTATCATTCAAACGATGCTCACCATCAAAACGAATAGCACGCTCAGCAGGATAGTGCTTCTTAAACAAGTCATAAGTATGAACAACAGGGTCATTAATGCCAAACAATCCCCATACATTCTCAATATCCTCCTGAGGAATATTTTTGAATTGCTGACGCTCCATCTGATTATGATGCTGAATGATATCCTTTGTTATCTTAAACTTCTTAGCACCATCATATCTGCCATTGAAAAACTCATACTCACCCGTCTTAAGCACCTTGCTCATTGTACTCATATTAAAAGCAGGATTAACGATAATGCGCTTGAATCCTCTCATCTGCTGTGCATACATTCCACCCATAGACGTACCAACAATGAGGTTAGGCTGCTCTGTCTTGCAAAGTTCAAGCAAATATGGCAAGGCTTCTGCTGGATCAACAGGAATATCTGGTGCTACAATCTCGTCTTCTGGCAACATGTTGCGAAGCGACTCAACTGTTCCGCTTGCATGTGATGAGCCAAAGCCATGGAAATATACTATTTTCATATGTATTTTCTATTTGTTTTTCTTTAAGAAAATGCTGTGGTCAATATTATTTGGCAACTCCTCCTGATAATGAGTCACCATAATCATTGTCTTGTTCATGCGCTTGCAGAAAGTCTCTATAACATCCTTTACAAGGCGACGATTCTTGTTATCAAGGCCATGAAGCGGCTCATCAAGAATGAGCAGGGCTGGATCCTTCACAAATGCTCTAGCAAGAAGTACAAGGCGCTGTTCTCCACTTGAAAGCTTGAGGAATGTTGTGTCAGCATACTGCTTGATTCCAAACACATCCATCCAGAATTCGCAAATAGCTTTCTGCTCTGGCTTTGGCTTGCGATACAATCCAGAAACATCACTCAATCCTGATGCCACAATATCAACTGCCGGAATATCTCTCATGTACGCACGATGCATCTCAGGCGAAATGTAGCCAATGTATTTCTTAATGTCCCAGATACTCTCACCTTTACCTCTCTGATGACCAAAGAGAACGATATCGTTAGCATAACTCTGAGGATTGTCTGCACACACGATGCTTAACAATGTACTCTTGCCAGCACCATTCTCTCCACTCAAAGCCCAATGTTCACCATTCATCACAGTGAAACTCAAATCCTTGAGAATACATCGAGAGCCGTACCTGATATTCACACTACGGAAATCTATCACTTGTTCTGAGCCTTTCTCCGTATCAAAATTGGCATCTGCAGAATATGGCAAATCAAGAATTGCCTTTTCCTTTTCCTCAGACAGCACTCTTGATGGAACAGCAGGCTTTGATTCCTCATACTCTTGATGTGTCATTTTCGGTTTCACCTCTTTATTCACCACTGGAACCACATGAGTAATGAAATCAGGAATGTCATCAGTTTTTGAGAGAACAAGTACAACTGTCACATTGGTTTCCTTTGCAAGAACCGTAAGGAAATCAGCAAGTTGCTTACGAGCATTAACATCAAGACCAATAAAAGGATTGTCCATGATGAGCACGCGAGGATTAGTAAGGAGTGTCTTTGTGAGCTGGAACTTGCGAAGCTCACCACTTGAAAGAAGTATTACATGTTTGTCAAGCAATTGGTCGAGGTGAAACATCTCATACAATCTATCCCTAACTTGCTCCAATTCTTTGTGCATTGCTTGTCTGTCAGCCTCTTCCTCTGCAAGTCTCGCAGCTTCTTGCTCTGGTGTCTCATCGCGCACAATAAATTTATCAAATACTGTCTTGCGAGTCAATCCCTCATCAGCAATGCGGAAACTTTCAGCAAGCAAATCTGATACGAGAGGCGTTTCTTCTATATCGTTCTGATTCCATCTCTGCTGATAATAATATACACCTTCGCTTGTGCCATAGCTATCGCGGAAGGTGAGATACTTAATATTGTCACTCACCATCTTCGCCTTGCTTGGACTAAAGTCATATTTCACATCGTTCATCGGTAAGAGAGCATGCTTACCAATAATAATATCCACAAGCATGCTCTTTCCTGAACCATTGTCACCTACAATTGCAATCTGTTCGCCTTGCAACACCTCAAAATCTATTGGAGCCGCCATCTTAAACTGAGGATGGCGAGGCACACCTCCTTTTATCTCTATAATCTTCTGCATCGTCTTATTCTTCAAATTCAATGCAAAATTAGCGAAAAAAACTCAAACTCATAGCAAATCTATTTTATTTTTGTATATTTGCAAAAAGTTTCCAAGAACAGACTTGAAAAGTCTCAGCGATGTTAAGTATAATAATGTTCTTAATGGACTGATTCTGCAATGAAACATAACATAATTGTAAATATTCTTCTCAAAGCCAGCCTAACTCTCATTGTTATCTTTTATACCATGTTATGTGAGGCTCAGCAAACAGCGTCATTTTCACCTCGCATCAAAACGGTAAAAGCAGAAGCAAATGGAGAATGGGGAGTTCCTCCTCTTATTCTGCAGAGCAGAGGACAATATGTAGACATCAGTTTTGATGACCTTCAAGCAAGCTACGAGCGTTACACCTACACAATTACTCACTGCAATGCTGATTGGACAAAGAGTGATTTGCTTGTAAGCGAATACATGACAGGATTTAATGACCAGCACATCGAAGATTATGAGCCAGCTATTGGCACTGAGATGGATTACTGCCACTATTTTTTCACATTGCCTAACGACAACACCAAGCTGCTTGTGTCAGGAAACTATAAAGTTGAAATATTTGAAGATGGAGAAGACGCCCCTGTTGCTCAAGCATGTTTCTCTATCATAGAGCCACATGTTGGGGTTGACATCAATGTAAGCGCGAATACCGACATTGACTATTTTGCACAGCACCAACAGCTTTCATTCTCAATCAATTACAGCGGTTATGCCATCAGCAATCCTATTTCAGAACTGAAGCCTGTTATTATGCAAAACAGAAGATGGGACACGCATGTTGAGGGGGTGAATCCTTCTTCTATGAGAGTTAACCAGTTGATATATGACCACCAGCGCAAGCTCATCTTTCCCGCTGGCAATGAGTTTCGCCGATTTGAAATACTCGACGAATATGTTCCGACAATGCGCGTTGACCACATGGAGTTCAGTGATCCATACTATCATGCAACTCTCTTTACTGATGAGCAACGAATAAATTATCTATATGACCAAGACCAAAATGGCCGTTTTTATGTAAGGAATGGCGATAATGTAAACAATGATACAGAGAGTGATTATTTCTACACGCATTTCGCATTGTCAATGCCAAAGATTGGTGGAGGCGAAGTATATCTCTGGGGAGACTTGACAGATAACCGCATTGACGAACGCTACAAAATGGATTATAATCTTATTGACCACCAATATGAAATTGCTTTGCCTCTCAAGCAGGGCAGCTACAACTACCAGTACATTTTCGTTCACGATGGTGAAGATATTGGCACATTTGCTCCTACAGAAGGTAACTTTCACCAAACAGAAAACGAATACTGGGTGTATGTGTATCAGAGACCTTTTGGCTCAAGATACGATAAGCTTGTTGGATTTCAGAAATACAACTACAAACAATGAGAATAATTAGCATCATCATACTCTGCCTCACTACTCTGCCTGCAATTGCTCAAGACTTTCAAGCACAAGTAAATGAATGGGCAAAAAGCTACACTCGCAATGATTGCTTCATTCGTCCATGTTCAATGAAGTCTTGCACTATTGATTCTGAGAACGGAACTGTGCAAGTGGTTCTCGGAGGAGGCTTTCAAGAGCAGCATTTCACTCCTGCTGTTGTGGAAAGCATCTACAACCAAGTGCGTTCTTTCCTTCCAAGCAACCAAAAGAACTATGAACTCACAATAGAGACAGAAGACCATGCTATCGAAGATCTTGTGCCTAACTATTTCAGAAAAGGCAAAAAGGATCCCTCACGCATTCTCCATGAGAAATACAAAGGTGAGCCATGGGTGAAGAATGTATCACGCCCATACACTGCAGAAGGCGGCCTTGAAGGCAATCACATCGCTCTTTGGCAAAGTCACGGCAGATATTTGAAAGCCGATGACAAAGATTGGTGGTGGCAACGCCCTCGCCTTTTCTGCACAGCAGAGGACATTTACTCGCAGACTTTCCTTATTCCGTATATTATCCCAATGCTTCAGAATGCAGGAGCTGTTGTTTTCACCCCTCGTGAACGAGATTGGCAAGACAATGAGGTGATTGTGGACAACGACCATCCTAACAAGAATGGCACTTACATGGAGTGGTCAAAGAAAAAGAGCACTAAACTTCATTGGGAAACAACCCAACGCAATGGATTCGCTCACAACAAAGATCTATACGAATCATGTGATTCTCCTTTCACAGATGGATCTGCAAGATTTGTTCCAGCAGTATCTTCTGCCAAAGAAGAATCTGTAGCACAATGGATTCCCCACATCCCAGAAGAAGGTAAATACGCGGTTTATGTTGCTTATCACTCATACGAGAACTCTATCGACGATGCAATTTACAAGGTTTATCACAAAGGAGGAGTGACAGAGTTTCGCGTAAATCAGCAGATTGGAGGAGGCACTTGGGTTTATCTTGGCACTTTTGACTTCGATGCTGGAGAACACGAATTCGGTATGGTTTCACTTTCAAACAGAAGTAAGACCAAAGGCATTGTCACTGCTGATGCTGTGCGTTTCGGAGGCGGCATGGGAAATATTGTTCCTCCTTCTTTCAATGGACAGATTTCGCCAAGCGGAATGCCACGATGGGCCGAAGCCGCAAAATATAGCACAGTATGGTATGGATTCCCTTACAGCATTCATACTGAGCCTTTCGGCACAGACGATTACAAAAACGACATCAGATCACGCTCTTTGGCTATCAACTACCTCTCTGGTGGTTCTACATACAATCCTTCTTTTCCTGGATTGGGAGTTCCTCTTGACATTTCAATGGCTTTCCATACTGATGCTGGCGTTTCAACAAGTGATGAGTACATAGGATCCCTTGGCATATACATGACAGATTACAACAATGGCAAGACAGGTGCAGGACTTGACCGTTATGTATCTCGCGACCTCATAAGTACGGTGATGACAAACTTGAGCACAGACCTTAAGAAATACAATTGGCAAGTTCGTCAGTTATGGAATCGCGATTATGGAGAATGTCGAGATCCTCAAACTCCGTCGTGCATTCTCGAAATGCTCTCTCATCAGAACTTTGCCGACATGAAACGAGGTTTCGACCCAATGTTTAAGTTTGACTTCGGCCGTTCCGTGTACAAATCAATAGTAAAGTTTATCGCTACTGAATACCAACGCGATTATGTGATTCAGCCACTTCCTATCACGCATTTCAGAGTGTCACTAAATGAAAATAAGCGAACAGCGACTCTTACTTGGAAAGCACAGGATGATCCACTTGAACCAACAGCAAAGGCTGATTCTTATATTGTTTATACACGCATTGGCGACCAAAGTTTTGACAATGGAGTGGTCGTAAAAGGTACAAGCTGCACCATTGACCTTATGCCTGATAAAGTATATTCTTTCAAAGTAACCGCATTGAACAAAGGAGGTGAAAGTTTCCCATCAGAAACACTTGCAGCAGGAGTATCATCACACAATAAAGGCACAGTGCTAATCGTCAATGGATTCACTCGTCTTGAAGGCCCGAAAGTGATAAACACAGCGTACGAATGCGGCTTCGACCTCGAAGAAGACCCAGGAGTACAATATGGAGCATTTGCCGGATTCTGCGGTAATCAGCGAGTTTTCTCTCGCAGCAAAGCTGGTGACGCTTCCACTACTGGACTTGGAGCAAGCGGCAGAGAATGGGAAGGTAAGGTTGTGATGGGCAACACTTTCGACTACACAGCAATGCACGGAAAAGGAATCATGCTTTCAGGTGGCCATTCTTTCACTTCATGTAGCGAACAAGCCTTACTTGAAGGAGCCGTAAACCTTTCTGACTACCCTATCCTTGACATGATATATGGCGTACAAAAGCAATTCAATAGCCGCACAAATACACTTGTCGAACAGTATGCAAACAACGGAGGCAAGGTCATCATGAGTGCGGCTAATAATGGAGGTCCAAATATTGGAGGCCGTGTGTCAGCAGCTCTTAGAACCAAGATGCTCACATCTGTTAAAGGCTGCGGATTAGAAATGGATATTTACCGAGAGATGAACAAACATTCTTATGCTGTTCCATCTCCTTCTATAATCACTCCAAATAACTCTGCATTCTCCATCCTTGCATACTCTGACGGACGCTCAGCAGCCATCGCACAACAAGGCCACTTCGTACGATTAGGATTCCCTTTAGAATCAATCACAGACAAAAAAAAGATGAATCTACTGATGAGTGCATTCCTTAAATTCCTCGACGAATAAACGATAAAACTGCTAAACGATTAACAACAAAAAAATGTATAAAATTCAAACAAACGCCTCTGGCACTCGTTCAATACAAATCAGCGAACTGCACCTTGAAACGCTTGAGAAATACTCTCTCCTCAAAGG
The DNA here is from genome assembly GCA_018064505.1 of Candidatus Minthosoma caballi. Lineage (GTDB taxonomy): Bacteria > Bacteroidota > Bacteroidia > Bacteroidales > Bacteroidaceae > Minthosoma > Minthosoma caballi. The sequence goes on from JAGHVC010000049.1 coordinate 23,899, forward strand.
CCTTGTGCCATCAAATGGCATAGTTGACGAGACAACTCTGGAGAAGCTCAAGCAGAATGTTAAATCTTTCATTCTTTCCAATAGTTCAGAAGACAAAACCGATCTTTGCGATCTTTGTTTCAATGTTCTCTACCACGACAACATGAAAGTATATGGTTTGAAAGAACTCATTATGTTGTATGTTGGGTGGAGTGACTCGAAAAATGAAGAGTGAAAAATTAAGAATAAAGAATGCCTCAGCTTAGCGATTTTTTGCCAACCACAAAGAAGGAAATGCAACTGCATGGATGGGATGAACTCGATGTTATCCTATTCAGCGGTGATGCTTACATTGACCATCCATCATTCGGAGCTGCCGTAATTGGCCGCTTACTCGAATCGCTTGGCCTTCGTGTAGCAATAGTGCCTCAACCAGACTGGCATGGAGATTATCGAGACTTCAAGAAACTTGGTCGCCCTCGACTCTTCTTCGGAATCTCACCCGGAGCAATGGACTCGATGGTCAACAAATACACCGCCAACAAACGACTGCGTTCAGAAGACGCTTATTCTCCAGACGGAAGACATGATCTTCGTCCAGAATACCCTACTATTGTTTACACTAAGATTCTCAAAGAGCTGTATCCCGATGTACCAGTAGTACTTGGAGGCATAGAAGCAAGTCTTCGCCGCCTCACTCATTACGATTATTGGCACGATAAACTTGAGAAATGCATATTATGTCCAAGCGGAGCTGACCTTCTCATCTACGGAATGGGGGAAAAGCCTATGACATCCCTTGCACTATTGCTCATGGAACAAGATTGTGAGATTGATGTCAATCTATTTCACAACCTCATGGCCCGTTTTCCTCAAAATCAGACAGTTTCCCTTCTCTGTAAGAAAGACATACCTGGTGGCATTAAATCAAATGACATTGTGCTTCATTCTCACGAAGTATGCTTACGCGACAAAAAAGCCCAGGCAGAAAACTTCCGCCACATAGAAGAAGAGTCAAACAAATATTCTGCTCAGCGTATCATACAAGAGGTTGATGGAAAATTTGCTGTGGTCAATCCACCCTATCAGCCACTCACTCAAGATGAACTTGATCAGTCATTTGACCTTCCATACACTCGTCTGCCTCATCCTAAATATAAGGGTAAGAGAATACCTGCATACGATATGATAAAATTCTCCGTATGCATGCATAGAGGCTGTTTCGGAGGATGCGCATTCTGCACCATCTCTGCTCATCAAGGAAAGTTTATCACCTCACGAAGCAAAGAGAGCATCATAAAGGAAGTCAAGGCAATCACACAACTCCCAGATTTCAAAGGCTATCTTAGCGACCTTGGTGGTCCATCTGCCAATATGTATGCTATGCATGGCAAGAATCTTGACCTCTGTCATAAATGCAAGCGCCCTTCATGTATCAACCCAAAGGTGTGTCCAAACCTAAACACAGACCACACCGGACTACTCGACATCTATCATGCAGTCGATTCATTGCCTGGTATAAAGAAAAGTTTCATTGGGAGCGGCGTTCGTTACGACCTTCTGCTTCATGATTCTGGTGATGCACGCATAAATCGCACAAATCGCCAATACACAGAAGAACTCATAACAAAGCATGTGAGTGGACGACTCAAGGTCGCTCCAGAGCACACTTCACAGCGAGTGCTTGATCTGATGCGCAAGCCTTCGTTCCAGCTTTTCTATGATTTCAAACGCATCTTCGATGATGTGAACCGACGCAAGCATCTCAATCAACAAATCATACCATACTTCATCAGTTCTCATCCAGGATGCACCGCTGAAGACATGGCAGAACTTGCTGTTTTGACAAAGAACCTCAACTTCCAGCTCGAACAAGTACAAGACTTCACTCCAACGCCAATGACAGTCAGCACCGAAGCGTGGTACACAGGCTATCATCCATACACTCTGCAACCTGTATATTCTGCTAAGACACAAAAAGATAAGCTTGCTCAGCGTCAGTTTTTCTTCTGGTATAAATCTTCCGAAAAGCAGAGCATTATCCGTGAACTTCGTCGCATGAATCGCCCAGATTTAATAAAAAAACTCTTCGGGTAGTCGCCCGAGGAGTTTCGTATGATACTGATTTTTGATTTCTTAATGTTCACATAGCAATAGTAGCGAGGCTGTTTGAGTGTCAATTTATTCGTGGTGGTAAGGTTCTCCTTTTATGATTGTCATTGCACGATACAATTGCTCAACAAAGATTAGGCGAATCATTTGGTGGGAGAATGTCATCTTTGAAATTGAGAGTTTCTCGCGTGCGGCGTCATACACAGCATCAGAGAAGCCATAAGGGCCACCTATGACAAAAATGAGCCGCTTGTTAACAGTCTGCATCTTGTTATCCATCCATTTTGAAAACTCAATGCTACGGAATTCCTTGCCATGCTCGTCAAGCAGAACCAATACATCTCCAGGCATAATAGTTTTCAGTATCTGCTCTCCTTCCATCGTCTTCTGCTGTTCTTCGCTCAGACTCTTCGTATTCTTTAAGTCAGGAATCACTTGCAATTCAAATCCTATGTAATGCTTCAATCGGCCCACATAGTCATCAATCAAATCTACAAATTGTTTGTTTACGGTCTTTCCAACTACCAATAATACTGCTTTCATAACATTAACGATGACTACCTTGTCACATTTTTCACGCCCTTTACTGTGGTTATCTTCTTAATCAATTGAGTCAGTTGCTTCTGGTCATCAATCATCACCGTGAGAGTGCCAGAAAACAATCCATCCTCAAATGACTGAATGCTTATGCCACGAAGCATCACATTCTTTTCCTTATTTATTATAGATGTAATATTATTCACAATGCCAATATCGTCGTGACCAACAACATGCAAAGTCACAGGATACTGATTGCCACCCTTTCCTGCCCACTCTGCTCGAAGTATTCGATACCCTCTTTGTTCACGCAAGAGCTGAGCATTTGGGCAGTCTGTCCTATGCACTTTGATGCCACGATTGAGAGTGACAAACCCAAAAACATCATCACCATAAATAGGACTGCAGCACTTTGCAAGCGTGTATTCCACTCCCTTCAAATTATTGTCCAGTACAAGTACATCGCTGTTACCTTGAGCTTTGTCTTCACGAGGACCAGCAACATAGCCATCAGCACTACGCTGTTCTGTCGTGAAAAGGCTAGGATTTGCCTCACGCTCAACAAGTTCCTGATACCTTTCTATCACAGTATTCACATCAAGAATCTCATCTGCAATTGCCTTATAGAACTCACTCACATGCTTGTAGCCCATCTTCTTCTGCAATCGAGTCATCACCGCCTCGTCCTGCTCTATCTTCTTGTTCTTAAACTTGCGTTCAAGCATCTCTTTTGCAAACGAAGACACCTTCATTTCTTGTTCTGTCAGCGATTGACGAATCTTCGTCTTAGCCTTTGTTGTCACAGCAATATTGAGCCAGTCACGCTTTGGCTGTTGCTTTGACGAAGTAAGTATTTCAACCTGATCGCCACTCTGCAATGCTGTGCCAATGTGAACATTCTTACCATTCACTTTGCCACCAGTGCATTGACAGCCAACATTAGTGTGTATTTGGAATGCAAAGTCAAGCACCGTCGCTCCTTTTGGCAACTTGAAAAGGTCTCCTTTAGGGGTGAATACAAACACCTCATCAGAGTACAAATCCACCTTAAACTGGTCCATCAGTTTCTCGTCGCTTGTAGTCTGATTCTCAAGAGCTACGCGAATATCTTTCAACCAATCCTCTAACTTAGAGCCAGAGTCTTTCACTCCTTTATATCTCCAGTGGGCAGCAAGACCTCTTTCAGCAATTTCGTCCATTCGTTCTGTACGAATCTGAATCTCCACCCACTTTCCTTCTGGGCCCATCACCGTGATATGAAGACTCTCATATCCATTGCTCTTTGGCACACTCAGCCAATCTCGCAAACGCTTCGGATTTGGTCGATACATATCTGTGACAATTGAAAACACCTGCCAGCAATCCTGCTTCTCCTTTTCCAACTCCGAATCTAGAATCACACGAATAGCAAACAAGTCGTATATTCCCTCAAACTTGCACTTCTGTTTTTTCATCTTCTGCCAGATGGAATGGATTGACTTTGTGCGCCCCTTTATGTGGAATTTCAATCCTGCTGTATTCAGTTTCTCTTCTATAGGAGCAATGAAATTCTTTATGTAAAGGTCACGCGTCTCACGAGTAGCTGCCAATTTCTCTTTAATCATATAGAACACATCTGGCTCAAGATACTTCAGAGAAAGATCCTCAAGTTCTCTCTTGATGAGATAAAGACCAAGCTTGTGCGCCAACGGTGCATAGAGGTAAGCAGCCTCAGTAGCCACCCTTGTTCTCTCCTCAATTTCTCCCCTATCTTTAATCTGTCGCATGAGGTTCACTCGAGTTGCAATAATGATGAAAATCACACGCATATCCTCCGCAAAGCTCAGAAGCAAATCTCGGAAGTTCTCGGTTTCGATACTTGGATTCTTGGCATATAGTTCATTAACTTTCTGTATGCCTCTAATAATATGTGCAACATCCTCACCTAGTTCCTCACGAATGCTGTCGATGTTTTTAATGCCTATCGACACGCAGTTGTGGAGCAAGATGCTAACAATACTTGCTCTGTTCAGTCCTATCTCTTCCGCTGTGATGATTGCTGTCTGCAAATCGAACAATATTGGGTTGAATCCAAACTGATTACGCTGCAAAGCTCCCGACTGCACAGCCTTCATCAGCATGTCCTTTATCTTGCGGAAATCATCAGGATTGACTACATCTGCAACAAGCGTCTGAAGCTTCTTGAATGCATCAAACAAATCTTGCTTTTCATCGTCTCTAATTGTTGCAATTTCTACCATATTATTACTTAAAATCATTTATTTCTACTGCAAAGTTATTAAAAATACAATATTATCACACATAATTAAACATTAATTTGTAAATTTGACGAGTTTTTACTTCAAATTAAATAAACATAAAACCATGCTTACACAAGAAGACAAAGAATTTCTCGCCCAGAAGGGTATTAGTGAAGAGAAGCTGAATGCACAGCTCGACAACTTCAAGACAGGATTCCCTTGGTTAAAACTTGCGGGTGCTGCATCTCCAGAAAAAGGTATTACAATACCTACTGATGATGATAAGAAGTCATACCTTGCTGCTTGGGATGAATACCTCAACGGAACAGGCAAAGTGCTCAAGTTTGTTCCTGCCAGCGGAGCTGCAAGCCGTATGTTCAAGAACCTCTTTGAATACCTCGATAATGAAGAAATGACAGACTTCATTCAGAAGTTTGACGACAATACAGATAAGTACGCATTCTGTCAAGCTCTCAAAGAGGCTATGGCTAAGAATGGTGCTGAAAACAACGCCAAAGGCAAGATTGCAAGCTTGCTTGGCAAGGAAGGCCTCAACTACGGCAACCTTCCAAAGGGATTGCTCCTTTTCCACAATTACGAAGATGGGCCTCGCACACCAGTTGAAGAACATCTCGTTGAAGGCGCTCTCTATGCTAAAGGCAATGATGGCAATGTGAACATCCACTTCACCGTGTCCCCAGAGCATCGATCTCTCTTTGAGGCGCTCGTAGCTGGGAAAGCAAGCAAATATGAGGAGAAGTTCGGCGTGAAGTACGGCATAAGCTTTTCTGAACAAAAAAGCAGCACTGACACTGTAGCTGCAAACCCTGACAACACTCCATTCCGCGGCAAGGATGGCAAGATTCTTTTCCGTCCAGGTGGTCACGGAGCCCTCATCGAAAACCTTAACGACCTCGACGCTGATGTTATCTTTATCAAGAATATCGACAATGTTGTTCCAGACCGTCTGAAGCCAGAGACTGTTGAGTACAAGAAGCTCATTGCAGGTGTTCTCGTTTCTAAGCAGCAGAAGTCTTTCGAGTACATCAAACTCCTCGATAGCGGCTCTTACACTCACGCCCAGCTTGAAGAGATTATTCATTTCCTCCGCGACGAACTCTCGTGTCGCAACCCAGAACTCAAAGTGCTCGAGGATAGCGAACTTGCAATATATTTGAAGAGTAAGCTCAACCGTCCAATGCGAGTGTGCGGTATGGTGAAGAATGTTGGTGAGCCTGGTGGCGGTCCTTTCCTCGCTTACAACCAGGATGGTACTATCAGCCTTCAGATTCTTGAAAGCAGCCAGATTGACAAAGACAATGCAGAGTACCTCGCAATGTTCCAGAATGGCACTCACTTCAACCCTGTTGACCTCGTATGTGCTGTTAAGGACTACAAGGGCAACAAGTTCGACCTCACAAAATATGTTGATCCTCAGACAGGTTTCATATCTAGCAAGAGCAAGGATGGCAAGGAACTCAAGGCTCTCGAACTTCCTGGACTTTGGAATGGTGCAATGAGCGACTGGAATACAATCTTTGTTGAAGTAAGCCTTGGCACATTCAACCCTGTGAAGACTGTGAACGACCTTCTCCGCGAGCAGCATCAGTAATGACTAAAGGCCTGCCTTTACAAACTTACAATATGAATAGCGAAATAATACAAAAGTATTTCCAAAATTTAACAGAGACTCAAACTGCGCAATTTGCACAGCTTGAGCCTCTTTATAACGATTGGAACTCCAAGATTAATGTAATCTCCCGCAAGGACATACAGAATCTCTACGAGCATCATGTCCTTCACAGCCTTGGCATTGCAAAAGTGCTCTCTTTCCGTCCTGGCACAACAGTGATGGATCTCGGCACGGGGGGAGGATTCCCTGGCATTCCGTTGGCAATTCTTTTTCCTGAGGTGCAGTTCCACCTTGTTGACAGCATTGGCAAGAAAGTGAAAGTGGCAACAGAGATTGCCACAGCTATTGGATTGAAGAATGTACGCTTCAGCCACGCAAGAGCAGAAGACATTAAAGACCAATACGATTTCGTGGTGACTCGTGCCGTTATGCCAATGGTAGATCTCATCAAGGTGTCTCGGAAGAACATAAGCAAAGAACAGCACAACAGCGTCCCAAACGGCATCATCGCACTTAAAGGCGGCGAACTCAACAGCGAGATTGCGTCCATGCGAGGCATCAGCACCGTGTGGGAACTCTCCGACTTTTTCAAAGAAGAATACTTCGAGACAAAGAAGGTGGTGCATGTTGGCATTGTGAGCAAGAAGTGATCAGTGAGCACCATAGCCATTCTCAATGCTACTGCGTAAAAGAAAAATAAGTAATATGACCATAAAATGTTTTCCCGTCAATCCTCTAGGCGTAAACTGTTTCATAGCCTACGACGAGACAAAAGAGGGAGTAATCATAGACTGCGGATGCTCTGCTGCCAGCGAATGGAATAGCATCAAAAACTTCATAAATGCTGAAGGACTGAGCATCAAGCACATGCTCAACACGCATCTGCACTTCGACCATGTGTGGGGCAATCACTTCGTCACAGAAGACCTCGGTTTAGCTCCCGAAGCATCAGCCGACGACATCTTCATTTACAACTCAGCCGATAAGATGATAAGAAGCTTCATCGGCATAAGTATCCCACTTCCAAAGCTACCGACCATCGGCACTAAGCTTGCTGACGGCGACAACATTCTGTTCGGCAACACTTCACTGAAGGTAATTGCCACACCAGGCCACACGCCAGGCGGACTATGCTTCTACAGCAAAGCTGACGAAGTGCTATTCTCGGGCGACACACTCTTTCAGTGCAGCATGGGACGCACCGACCTCGACGGTGGCAACCTGGAAGCAATCATGCGCAGTCTTCAGAAGCTTGCCACTCTGCCCGACTCCACCAATGTACTGTGCGGACATGGCCCTTCTACTACCATTGGCTACGAGAAACGATTCAACCCATACCTTTGACTTAAATGAGACTAAGCAAACAAATAGAAAAGTTGGCCATTCGTCTCACTACCATTATGCTGCCACTGCTCACAATAGCATGTCAGCTTAACGCCGAAGAGACTCCAGACACCATGAATGTGGCTATACTTGGCGACTCCAATACATGGCTCGGAGGTGACAATTGCAACCAGCCAAAGGGATGGAACACATGGTTTGTAAAAAACTTCAATCCTCAAAGCTGCCAAAGCTATGCACGCAGCGGAGCCACATGGACCAACACCACCTCTACCTTTCTCAACACAGAAGAGAATGTAGGGGTGCTGACCGACAACAATGTGATTTACAATCAGGTGATGCGTCTGCATCAAGCTGTCAGCGATGGACTTCAGCCTGAGCCTCACCTAATCATCATAGCTGCAGGCACAAACGACGCATGGTTCGAAGCCAAGCGCCCAGCAGCCTTCAGCACTGAGGGCAATCTATTCGACGCCTCTCCATCCGACATCTGCGCTATGCTACCAAACAGAGTCCTCACACTTCAGTCTGCAGTCATCCACAACTGCCGTCTTCTGCAGAGCCACTACCCCAACGCACGCATCGTGCTTCTCACCCCTCTGCAAACCACGGCTGTGAGCCTTGCCAAGATACAACAAACTGGCGACCTCATAGAAGACTGTGGCAAGCACCTTGGGCTCTGTGTCATACGACAAGATAGGGACTGTGTTGTCAATAGAGAACAAGAAACTCGCAAGCGCACCAACACATACGATGGCACCCACACTAACGAGAACGGAGCCAAGCAAAACGGAAAAATCATTGCTGACAAGATTAAGCAGCTTATAAATAAAACAAACTGTTCTCTATAGATAGCAGCCCTATAAATAAGGCAACAGCTCTATAAATAAAGAAAACAACAAATAACATACAAAAACAAAGTGGTATTCTCTGATTTATTTTTCATCTACGCTTTCATTCCTGCATTCATACTATGCTACATAGCAGGTTCATTCATTGACAAGCACTGGCTATCAGACGGTGGCAAAGAGAGCTTTGCTGCAAAGAACATGGCTTTAGTCATATTCTCTTTCATCTTCTATGCTTGGGGAGAGCCAATGTATGTATTCCTCATGCTCATATGCGTGCTTATCAATTACATCTGCGGCCGATGCATCGACAGCGCCAGCAGCCACCGCAAGCTAGCACTTGTCATTGGCCTTGTTCTCAACATCAGCATCCTAGCTACATTCAAGTACCTTGGATTCTTTGCTGAACAGCTGCAGAACCTCGGACTCCCAGTAACAGTGCCAAAGATAGCCCTTCCTATCGGCATCAGTTTCTACACATTCCAATCCATCTCCTACCTCATCGATGTTTACAAGAAAGAGTCGCCTGTGCAGCGCCGCTTCGCCGATCTCCTTCTCTACATCTCCATGTTCCCACAGCTTATTGCTGGTCCTATCGTGCGCTACGGCACAGTGGCTAGCGAAATAAACAAGCGTTCAGTAAATAGTAAAGACATTGCTGACGGCTCCTTCCGTTTCCTCATCGGTCTCGGCAAGAAAGTGGTGCTTGCCAATCAGCTCTCAGAGGTTTCTGACCAATTGCTCGTCAATGGTTTCAACGACCTCACCACAACTGGGGCATGGGTAGGAATCGCAGCATTTACCCTTCAGATTTATTTCGACTTCTCAGGCTATTCTGACATGGCTATCGGTATAGGCCGCTGCCTCGGATTCCATTTCAACGAGAACTTTGATCATCCATATTGCTGCAATAGCATCAGCGACTTTTGGCGCAGATGGCACATGTCGCTCGGAAGCTTCTTCCGCGACTATGTTTACATTCCCCTTGGAGGCAACCGCAGTCATCAGGCACTCAACATATTTGTCGTGTGGTTCCTCACAGGAATGTGGCATGGAGCAAGCTGGAACTTCATCATCTGGGGCCTATACTTCGGCTTCATCGTCATGCTTGAGAAGTACACCCTCCTCCGTGTTCACAACCGCATCCCTGCCCCGCTGCTTCACATCTACAGCATTCTGCTCGTAGTCATCGGCTGGGGCATATTCTACTTTGTAGACATCAACCAAATGCTTGCTTTCTTTAAGATTCTCTTCGGAGGCAGTGCAGTACTCCACGACTTCGTCACCGAGAGCGCCCTTGCAAGCAACTTCTGGCTTTGGATTATCGCTATCGCGTTCTGCTTGCCACTGCGCAAATGGGCTATGATGGCTACAACTCACATCTGCGGCAAAGATACCAAGGCAGAAACATTCGTAGTGTACAGCGCACGCATCATCTACTCCATCGCAGTGCTCATCCTCAGCACAGCCCTGCTCGTAGGTGCCACAAACAATGCATTCCTCTACACACGATTCTAATGACTCCGATATAGAAAAAATATGAAAAGATTACTAACTACCATACTGGCACTCACACTTATCTCCACAGCCTTTGCACAGCGACGCACAGCCTCAGGCATGCTCATCCTCGGCACTGGCCCTGAGATGCGAGCCGTGGCGCCATTCTCCAACAGGATTGACTGCCTCACCGACTATGCCAACACAGCCATGACCTATGCCCGCAACTTTGGCATGGGAGTGCGCGTCTATTGCATGCCAATCCCCACATCTTCCGAGTTCTACGCGGCCAGCGAGATGGAGCTAACCTACCGTCAGAAAGAAGCCATCGACTATTGCTTCAGCCTCTTCACCGACACCATTGCTCCAGTCACGCCAGTCAGCCTCAGTGACATGTTGGCAAAGCACACAAACGAGCCTATCTACTCTCGCACCGACCACCACTGGCAACCACTCGGAGCCTACTACGCAGCACAAGAGTTCGCCAAGGTGGCAGGAGTGCCATTCCGTCTCCTCGACTCCTATAATGAGCGTTTCGTTCATAACTTCGTAGGCACCATGCCATCCTTCGCCAAGTATCCCGCACTGCGCAACTGGCCAGAAGACTTTGTCTATTACACTCCCAAGGATGTGCAATACTCAGCCACCTTCATTGACTACACGCTCGACCGTGGGCGCCAAAATGTAATCAGTGAAAGCGAAGAGCACGAAGCAGACATCTTCCGCGAGTACAAAGACGGTAGCTCAGCTGCATACTGCACCTTCCTCGGAGGAGATACCAAGCTCGTGAGCATCAAGACATCCACACACAATGGCCGTCATTTGCTCATCCTCAAAGACTCCTTTGGCAATGCCCTCCCATCCTTTCTACTCTACTCCTTCGAGCAGATTTGCGTAGTCGATTGCCGCTACTTCACAAAGAACATCATCGACTATGCCACCGAGCAAGGCATCACCGACATACTTTTTGCAAATAACATAGGTCACGCAAGCAACTCTAAGACAACAGAGATGTACAACCGCTACCTCACACAAAAGAAGAAATAAGAGAAACAATGAAAAAGCTATATCTCTACATACTCGGAACAGTATTCGCAGCAGGCATCATCGTGTTTTGCTTCTTCCCACGCAGCACATACTCACCGCTCGAGAAGCGAGAACTTGCCAAGTTCCCAGAGTTCACATTTGAAAAGCTCTTCAGTGGCGACTTCACTAAAGAAGTATCCTCATGGTTCAGCGATAGTGAAGCCTACCGCGATCAGCTCATGTTGCTCTCAATGAACATTGACGATCTCAAGGGCATCGTAGTTTCAGAAGAAGAAAACATCACCTTCCATGCCAGCGAGAACAGCCTTGAGAAAGAAAAACCAGAAGTAGAAAAAGAAGACGACAACCGCACCATTGCCGACTACAACAATGAGATCACAGCCGACGAAAATGCAAAAATTGCCCACGCAGGCATCATCATTGTAGGCTCTGGTCCAAAAGTGAGAGCCCTCATGGCTTATGGCGGTGGAGCCCAAGGCGGTGTATGCTATGCTGATATTGCCAACAAATATAAGCAGACCTTTGGCAGCAAAGTCAATGTGTACTGCATGGCCATCCCAATTGCCACAGATTTCTACATTCCAACTAAGGCAAAGAATCGCAGCAATCCACAGCTACCAACCATCCGCAACATCTACAGCCACCTCTCACCAGATGTGAAAGCCGTTGATGTTTACACAGAACTTGCAAAGCATGTGCAGGAAGACATCTATCTTCGCACCGACCATCACTGGTCACCACTCGGAGGCCACTATGCAGCCAAGAAGTTTGCAGAGGTAGCCAAGGTGCCATTCAAAGACCTCTCTCACTATGAGAAGAGAGTTGTGCACAACATTGTAGGCAGCATGTATGGCTACTCACGCGACATCGCTGTGAAGAATGCTCCTGAAGATTTCGAATACTATGTGCCAAAAGGAGTTGAATACACCACCACTTACACCGTTTACAACATCAACAAGAACTACCAGGTCATAGGCGAAGGCAAGCCATTCCAGGGACAGTTCTTCGCCAAGTTCAAAGACGGCAACGGAGGAGCATACTGTACCTTCATGGGCGGCGACTGCAAAATCACCGTCGTGAAGACATCCACACACAACGGTCGCCGACTCATAATCCTCAAAGACTCTTTCGGCAACGCCATCCCAAGCAACCTGTTCTTCTCGTTCGAAGAAATCCATGTCATCGACTTCCGCTACTTCACCAAGAACATGGTCTCGTATGTCAACGACAACAAAATCACCGACATACTCTTCGCATGCAACATCTTCAACGCCTACTCCACTTCCACTTGCAAGAAGCTTGAGAACTTCCTCACCCAGAAGGGAGGCATAAGCAAGCCTGAGCCAGCAGCCGACAACGCAAAGAAAGACACAGGAAAGAAGGACTCTGCACCTGCAGAAGTTGCAGAACCTGCACAATCTGAAGACGAGGCTGGCAAGCAATCAGAAGAATCAACTGAGTAAATCTCATTTACAACTATAACCATCATGAAAAAAGCTACAATCACTATCCTCACAGTATTAGCACTCATTTCGTGTAACAGCAAGGCACCTGCAGACAACGCACAGGAAGAAGGAACAGTTATACAAAACGAGGCTGCAAAACCTGAAGTAGAAGAAAGCAGTGAAAAAGCAGACGAGAGCAACACAGCAAGCTATAAAGGACTCCGTTCACAACTCTGCCAAACTTTGCAAGTCAAGGAAGGCAACAGCCTAATAGAGAAATTTGCAAAAGCAATAGAACCTATCACTGGCGAACTCGTCACTAGCGATGAATACGAAGGAACTAAGACGCTTGACACCAAGAACGGCTATTTCACATTCTACCAAGAAGGAGCAGGCAGCATCCGCTACGACATGGCATACTGGAATCGTAAAGATGGCAAAAAGATGTTCATCGTCAGCTACCGTGCCATAGATGAAGTATATGCAGAGACAGCAGAAGAGAAGAATGCTCTCACCATGTTCAACGAAGACCAGTGGAACTACATTGAATGCTCTTTCTCTGACGATTCCCAATTCGGCATGCGTTACGACATGGGCTTCGTAGCCTACATCTACGACGAGGCATCAAAGCAGCTCAAGCCAATGGAAGAATGTCCAATCAACGGCATTGCACCAGGCCCTAACTTTTATGAACTGCCGCAACAAGGCAAGGACATCAAGGTGTGTCGTGGAACAAATGGCGAATACGAGTACACAACCGTTCGTTTCGACGGCATCCAATTCTACCATTAAATTCTATTCCTTGCCCATCCATATCCTTCAAGGGCAAATCAACTACACTCGCACAAGCGACTTTCTAATATAAGTAGGTATTCAAAAGTATTTATCTTTCGTAGGTGATTTTTGTAATAAAAATAATTATGAACACCTACTTAAAAACAAACTCCCACTGGATTGCGTTCCAATGGGAGTTTGTTTTTTCACTCATCACTATCTTGCCAATTCGTTGCAAATCTCGTTTTGAAGAGCGCGTCCAACGGTGGATGAACCAAGATTGTTGACCATTATGGAAAATGCCAGCTCGTGACCATTGCTGGCAGTGACATAGCCAGCTAGAGTGGAAACACCATTCACAGTGCCAGTCTTAGCTCTGACATTCCTGTATGCGTTGCCAGTGCGCATACGGTCAGAGATTGTGCCGTCAACACCAGCTATAGGGAGACTCTCATAAAGTGGCTCGTAGATTTGCTTGTTGAGTCGCACGAATCGCAAAAGACTGATTTGCATGCGTGGAGTACAAAGATTGGAGTGCGAAAGTCCGCTACCATCCACAATACTATATTCAGATGGGCGACCTCCTGTGTTAGCAACCATATCAGTGACCACTTTGCGACATTCAGCATAGCTCCACTGCTGAGGAGCAAGGCTCGGACAGAGATTGAGAAGCATCGATTCCGCGTAGAAGTTGCTGCTTCTCTTCATCATGCGTGGCAGCACTTTTGATATAGGCGAGCGAAGCGTGAGGAGCGACTTGCCAAGATTGAGGTTCGGGTCGGCAGTTTCAGCAAAAGGCTCTTCTGCAGAGAACATAATGCTGTCAGCTTGCAATAGCTTATAGATGGTCTGGGCAAAGTAGAGCTCCGGATGCTTTACTCGCTGCTTGCGATATGAAGGAAGGATGCGCACTCGTCGAGCGTAGCGTCCACGACCTGTAGTAGTCCAGATAGAGTCGCGTGGCACATCAGGCGAGGTGAACCCTTCTTCGTATGACAGTGGAGTGATGAAGATCTCTTCATTGAGAGGTATGCGGTCATACATCCAGCCATGGTGATCCATGAGTCGCCGCTTTAATCGGTTATCCACAATGATGCGTCCGTCGATAGAGTCAACGCCAAGCGACTTTACGGCATCAGCAATGGCACGCACATCAGCAAAAGTGAGCGTTGGGTCAAAGCCTCCTTTTAAGTAGATATCACCCTGGAAAAAGCGTCTTCCGATGCTGTCCGTCTGATAGCTTCCGTTAGCCGAGACCGTAGTGTCGAAAGTGTGACGCACTCCATGAGTGGCAAGGGCAGCTGTGGAAATGAATAGCTTCTGAGTGCTGGCAGGTATCATCATGTCTTGGCCATTGAGTTCGTAGAGCATGGAGTCAGCAGTCAGATCATATACACAGCATCCGAGGCTGAATCGCATCGGCACAACCTGCGTATAGCGACGACCACGGCGGTCTCGCTTTGTTACGCGTGTGGTTTTGGCCGCATGCGCTACAGAATCCACTCTCTGCTGAAGCCTGAGCACCCATGTCTGCTCAGGAGTGAGAATGATGGTGTCTTGCGGCGCAGAAACAATAGAATCAATCTGCATTTCGATGAGAGCATCTATCTCATCAGAGATTTGCGCACTGAGTGGCAGTGCAGCAATTAGTGCCAGTATGGCTATGATAAATTTCCGTGTCAAAATCTTTTTGGTGTAATATTTCCGTTGCAAAGTTAGTGAAAATAAGAGAAATTTCGGCATTCTGGGACTGTGTGTTAAGTTTTTTTTGTAATTTTGTGGCTCTTCTTTAATTAAGTTAAAGATTATGATTTTAGTTTAGATGTCGAGCCCCATAGGGCGATTCATAACAAAATCGTTCTAAAAAGCGAAGAACATGAAACCAAACGAAGGGATAAACTCAAAGCTGGTGATGCTGCTTGCTGTGATGGCTGGAGTATCAGTGGCAAACCTATACTACTGCCAGCCTCTGCTCAACATGATAAGAGAGGACATGGAGCTCACCGAGTTCCTTGTAAACTTCATGCCTGTGAGCACTCAGATTGGCTATGCACTCGGCTTGCTGTTCATCATACCAATGGGCGACCTCTACAACCGCAAGACAACGATACTCACATGCTTCAGCCTCCTCGTAGCATCCCTCCTGTGCATTGCCTTTGCCCAAAACGCTGCGATGCTCCTTGCTGGGGCATTCGTCACAGGCTTCTGCTCTGTGGCTCCGCAAGTGTTTATGCCGTTCGTCTCGCAGTATGCAAGACCTGAAGAAAAAGAACGCAAGGTGGGATTCATCCTGTCAGGATTGCTGTGCGGAATACTTGGCTCGCGAGTTGTGAGCGGATATGTTGGCCACTTGTTTGGGTGGAGGTCGATGTACATCATCGCAGCCGTGATGATAGTAGCCTCAGCATTAGTGCTGATGAAGGCATTCCCTTATGTGGAGCCAACCTTCAAGGGCAAATTCAGCAACTTGATGAGCTCCATCCTCAAGCTGTGCAAGCAATACCCCTCTGCCTTGCGCTACTCCATCCGAGCAGGAATCACATTCGGTTCGTTTCTCTGCCTTTGGGCATGCCTCGCTTTCCGCGTGAAGGAAGCGCCATTCTTCCAAGGCAGCGATGTGGTGGGATTGCTCAGCATCTGCGGCATTGCTGGCGCACTGACAGCTTCCAATGCCGGCAAATACATTTCCAGGATAGGCGTGGAGCGCATGAACATCATCGGTGCGAGCCTCATACTGCTGGCGTGGCTCACTCTGGCGTTCACTCACAACCATTACATCGGCTTGATTGCTGGCATTATCATCATCGACATTGGCATGCAATGCGTGCAGCTCTCCAATCAGAGTGCCACGCTCAAGCTGTGCGGCGAAGCTTCAAGCAGGATGAACACCATATACATGGTCTGCTATTTCATTGGAGGCTCAATAGGCACCTTTGCAGCAGGAGCACTGTGGAGCCTCATGGGGTGGCAAGGCACTGTGCTTGCAGGCATATCCCTGATCAGCATAGCCGCTATATTCTCGTGTGTAACCAAAAACAATTTAAGATAACATGAAGAAGATACTTTCTACCATTGCTCTGGGGCTCATCATGCCTCTGATAGCAAATGCTCAGTTGCTGAAGACAACTGTCACTCAAGGAGAGATTGAGGGCGAACTATTTGAAGGCTTTGCCATGTATCGCGCCATACCTTATGCAGAGGCTCCTGTTGGCAATCTGCGCTGGAAGAATCCTGTGCCAAAAGCACCATGGAAAGGAGTGTATAAAGCAGAGAAATGGGGAGGTCGCCCTTGGCAGCAAACCGACCCCAATCAAAATGGAAACGATATTGCTTGCAGCGAAGACTGCCTCTTCCTCAGCGTGGAGACACCTGCCAAGTCAGCTTCAGAGCGTCTGCCTGTGTTTGTCAACATTCATGGCGGAGGTTTTGCAACAGGTTCCTACAGCGGCACACAAGAGAGCTTTGTGAAGGAAGGAATCGTGTATGTCAGCATTGAGTATCGTTTAGGCGCTCTTGGATTCATGGCACATCCCGAATTGTCAAAGGAATCACGCAATGGCATCTCAGGCAATTACGGCATCTACGACCAGATCTGCGCTCTCAACTGGATACACGACAACATAGCCTCGTTCGGTGGCGACCCCAACAATGTGACAATCTGCGGCGAATCAGCAGGTGGAATATCCGTAAGCATCCTCTGCGCTTCGCCTTTGTGCAAAGGACTCTTCCAGCGCGCCATCAGCGAGAGCGGAAGCAACTTCTGCCCTATCATAAACACTACAGGAATGAGTGCCGCAATGAAGCTCTCGAAAGCAGCAGAGGCTACAGGCTCAGAATTTCAGAAGAAGATGAATGCCAAAAACCTGAAGCAGATGCGCTCACTGAGTGCCGAATCGCTGATAAAGAACACAACCAACGAAAACTTCTGGCCTGTAGTTGACGGCATCGCCATCACTGACGACCAGTACAAGCTGTACGAGCTTGGGCAATATAACGATGTGGATGTCATTGCCGGATACAATTCAGACGAAGGCAGCCTCTTTGTCCATCAAATGAATCTCGACATGTACAGGCAAGCCATGAAGACGCAATTTGGCGACTGGGCAGACAAGGCTATGGACGCCTACCCTGCCTCTACCGACCAAGAGGCCCTGTATGCCGTGCAAGACATCTTCCGCGACCAAGCTTTCGGCTACGGCACATGGGCATGGTGCAATCTGCAGACAAAGACAGGAAAGGGAAAAGTGTATATGTACTACTTCGACCAGCTCTCGCAAAACACGCTCGTGAAGAACACTCGCGGAGCCACTCATGTTGCAGAAATGCCATTCATCTATGGCTGGAACTGGGGGGCAATGACTGACACCGACACCCACATGGCCCAAATCATGTCGCAGTACTGGATAAACTTCATCAAAACAGGCAACCCGAATGCTGACGGCCTCCCTTTCTGGACTACATACCGTCAAGGCGAAGCCACAGTGATGAACATGCACAACGGATTCTCGCTCACCAAAGCTCCAAATCAAAAGCAGATGGACTTCTACGAGAGCTACTTTGGGGCGATGAGAAAGCAGAAATAACACGCCGTAAAAACAAAGCATAAGAAAAAAGGAATGAAACCGGCTTAATCACCTCTCATCTTATGCCCGAAAACATTCATTCTGAATCTTTTAACAAAGTAACAAAATGACAAAAGCATCGTACTGCACGATGCTTTTGTCATTTATTGCATACATTTTTTTATGTCGGCAATAACAGATTCAACATAAAAAGGATGTAAATCGTTTTTATTTATTTTCACCGCATACGCAGGTTTCCCACCATAAGGGTAATGATACGAAATATAATCCGCATCTATCTTATTAGCAAAATCATATAAAACATAACTTGAATCCTTAGTAGAGAATCCAATAAACAAGGAATTTGACTGTTCAAGCTTTTTATATTTAGAATCTCTTAAATGAATCAGTCCATTCTTATTCCAAAATCCCGTATAATCCGTCATAATCTCTAACAGTCGGTTTTTACCATTATAAGAAACAGATGAGTCACTACTTGCTGACACTCTACGATGCGAAAGGATTTCTCTATCTTTATCAGCACCTGCATGAGTTATTAATAATCCTGCATCTTTTAATTCTTCAATCAAGTAGTCTTCAAACAACCAAGAAGCAACTAAATCTTGTGCATATTCTAACGGTGTTCTTGAATCTCGGTTATGTCTACAGGATAGTATATTTTCATATACATCTGGGAATCTTGCTTGCAGCTCATTAATTTCGCCATTCAGAATTAGAATATTTGAATCAGAATACTTAAGCTGAATTGCCAGATTTGACAAGCTTTCGCCTATGAAGTGAGGAAGTTCTCTAAATGCACCCATTTTTCAACAATTTAAGAATTTTGTCATATCTATGATGAAATTGAAGATTATTTATACCCTTATTCCCTGGATCATGCCACTGAACGAACCCAAATGGAAGCTGGATGGTCGTACCCCCTCCTTTATTTCCATATTCGACCGTACCCAAGTTTAGGTTATCAGAAATCGAATTAATTGTAAACATGTCATCGAGTTCTACATCATCGTCAACAAGGTTAATATACCAAACTATATCAGCCCAATCTTCTTCATTTTTAGCAAGTCCTCGAGAAAAACAGAATTCACATAATTGGACTATATTATCCTTAAACCATTTTAACAACGCAATATCTAAGGATTCGTCATAGCTACTAAGCGTTTTATGGACAAGTCTCCCTTTTCTTTGTTCATACTTTCTAATTATAGGCGTAGATGAATAATTCTTAGAAATTGAATCGATATCCGGATGATCTCCCCAAAAAAAAGCGCAGACATCCGTTGTCTTGGCTGTACTGATAAAACTTGTGAAGTGCTAATTCTGCTTTTGCAGTCGAGTCAAGGATGTATGTAATTTATTTGATTATTGCATTACTGTCTATGTTACTTATTATTATCTAAATATTTCTTTACAGCTTCTTTGATAGCTTGCGATAAAAATGTAGGCACAGCATTTCCAATCTGAAGATTTTTCTCTCCTCTAGAACCAAAAAAGATATAATCATCGGGAAAGCCTTGCAATCTTGCGCCTTCTCTCGTTGTAAGCGGGCGAGCATCCTTTGGATGAATACATCGAGAAGAAGATGGCGTACCCAAGTTTCTTGTAATGGTTGTAGATGGCTTATTCCACCAAAGGCGGCAATAGGTATTACCGAAGCCGCTTTTGGGTCTAAGCTCCTCTGGAATGTCCCTCGGAGACCCACCATCTGGCAAAGCCTTCATTAAACGAACTAAATGCTCACCATTTTTTGGACAATTATGTTCCAGTATCTCATCAGAAGCATTCTGACGCATGAGTTTCTGATAGTCGTTTTGAGGAGGGCATGCATAATGAGTTCCAGAGCATCCTGATTCAATAGAAGGCAAGTCTCCTAATGCCTCCCCTAAGGTAACCCAAGGTTTTAATGGCTTGGCAAATATATCACCAACAGATCCATACTCAGAATGAGTCACTTCAGGATATTCAAAACCAGGTTTTCCCAATGTGCCAACAATGATTACCCTTTCTCTAATTTGAGGAGCACCATAATCAGCTGCATTTAACACTTTATACTGGACGATATAGCCTATAGATTCAAACAAAGAAACTACAGTCTCCATAAGTTCTCCACCCATCATAGACAGCATGCCTTTTACATTCTCAAAAACAAAGACTTTCGGCATGAGTTCTTTCAACACTCTGAAATACTCCTGAAAGAGTTTGCCTCGAGGGTCATCTATCAATCGTTTGCCCACTGTAGAATATGCCTGACAAGGAGGTCCACCCACTACAACATCTATATCTCCCTTTTTTATACCTAAATCCGTTTCAAGATCTTTAATAGAGAAATCCTTGATATCCCTATTATACATCTTAACTTTGGGATTATTCAGAGAATAGGCGGTAGCCATTGGCTTTAAGATTTCATTCGCAGCAACAACCTCAAACATAGAATCATGTTCAAAGCCGTAGGACAAGCCCCCAACGCCAGCGAACAAATCTATTAATTTATAAGCCATATTTTATTATGTAGTTAATCAAAATTGTTTTAATAATGTTCTATTAGGAGATTTTCGTAATATCAGCACTCTCTTTGTGATCACCAACTTATGTGAAACTTCTTCAATATGCAAAATTACAAACAAAAATCAAAAAAGCAAAGATTATAGTTTAATTTTCTGTTGTGAATGCAAGAGGAGAGCAAAAAAAATGGTAAAAACAAGAAAATGCGCTATCTATGATTATGCCGGAAATTGGGATTTAACCATTACTAACAAAATTGCCCACCCCTTGATGATGCAAAAAATTAGAGAGGTACTTTGATGATTGAGATATTTTTGCGAACTTTGTAAACTTATACAAATTACTAAATAACAATTCCAAATACTCATACTACTCATCCTTTCAAGTCACTATTTAGACGCCACAATTAATTACAAGCTATGATACAAGAAACTATAAACTACGAAGAGCGGTTGACAACCATAGCCAACACACGACTTATCTACAACACCATGGATGAGTTAGAGAACATGCTGGACAACAACTCCATTCACAGCAATGGAATAAAACGCTCCTTCCCAACCGAACAGAAACTGCGTTCTGCATACCGAGACATAAAAGGCGAAGTCGATTTGATGACCAGTGGCATACTCAACCTTGACATAATAATGCACCAATATCAGAAAGCATGGATATTCTTTCACACCAACCTCCACCGCAGAACCAATCCTGAGCAGGTCGCCTTAGAACTTCTGTCATTCTGCTATCCTCCATTTCTTCGCACAGGAATAAGTCCTAAACGCACCGCAATCTACCAACAAGTAATTGAACAGAAAATCAATGTTCCATTCCTATTGCTAATGCTCATGAAGGCAATTCCTGGATATGATTCAAAAGACGGTGATGCCGATAATATGCCTCTAATGTTCGATCGAATGCTGACACTGCTGCAAACTTTTGTAGACAAAGACTCTGGTATCAGCATTCTGCCATCCTTTACTCGTGCCAGAAAAGAGACAAACATGTCAAGACTGATGCTGCTCTTCCATGTATCTCAAATTCTTGACACATACAATTCATACGCTGACAATATAAGCATTTACGAGACAGCATGCAATGTCAAGGCGAGTCATGTGAACTTGAACATTACAGGGTTCTGGAACGAATACGAAGGTACAGACTTCTGGCAGATAGAAAACACAACTGACCATGGCATATACTTCATGACCCACTGGCACAAAGATGCCGGCAATCACCTTACAGGCATTCGCTACACCCTATTCATCATAGAGGGTGCAGACGGAACTCTTATCTACTACATGCTCCACCCCGAGGCAATCAAGCATAGAATGAAAGGACTTCAATACGGTGATGCAGATCAAGTCTGGTACACGACTGACTGGCTCGATGAAAGGCCAGACGAACTTCCCCTGCACAGACATTCGTGTTCAAATATATGGCAACCTGAAATTCATCTCACCAGATGTTCCGATGACAATGTAATATCTCTGTATGAGCGTTGGTTAAACAATGAATGTGAAATAGTCAAACCATATCAGCATCTTGAATACACATTTCATCCAACCCTATATGCTGTTACCCTCACTCACCTCTACATTCCATCAGAAAACGAAGGAGAATATTACAAAGTGCCGAAATCAGCATGTGAAGGCTTTGAACTAATTCAGTTAGGAGACAATGTTGGCACGATGCAGATGAACGGCAAGACATACCTTGCATTCGACGAGTTTTTGTTGTACATCGGCACCACCAAGAAGGAACTGCTGAAATACAACATAGAAAGAGTCAACTGTATCGAATAATGCAGTTGACTCTTTTTCTATTCTATCACTTGTATCTTATCTCTGGCAAAACAATCCTTATGGTCGAATGGGCATTATATCAGATATTCCTCTAAATCCCCAGTCTCAGCCTCATAAATGAAAAGTTGAACAAGACGTATCAGTTCTGAATCAGATTCGGCAAGTTGCTGAAGCGGACCATTCTTAGGATAAATATCGAGAAAAGCAACCGTAGGCACTACCTTTGACACCAAATATATCAATCTAAAGCCATCTTTTTAAGCCAATCGGTGTTTCTTGTCTGGCAAACGGAGCTTTATAATTACCATATCTTCCTCCATCAGCACCATATCATTATTGATACGGATTTCCTCTATTGGTTTAGCATGAAACTCACGCCTTATTTCATCTTCCACTGTAGAGTAAACACCCTTCTTAACTTTGAGAAGTCCAGCCAAACGTTCTCTGAAATAAGATATAGTCGTAAATCTAACCATCGTACTACATATTCTTCATCACCTGACCAGCCTTTGCGAGAACATTTTTCAATTCTTCACGCTTTGTCCCACAAACAGAAAAAGCAACAATATCAGAGTTCAGTTCTGAAAGAGCAGAATAATTCATACCAAGCTTGCGGGTTTCCTCTTTCAAACCTAATTCTTTTGGGGCTTTGCGACAAGAATTGTAAAGCCCCTTCATTGTTTCCAGCAACATCTTGAATTGACCTCCAAATACTTCATAGTCATCAGCTGTTACAGTTCTCCATTGAGCATACAACAACTCATAGAGACTATCTAAGTCCCTATTGAGTCTTGCCAATTGGTTCACACGATACACATTGTGTGACACAATTTCCAACCTATGATTATAGGTACGCCTGCTCATACGTACCATATTCTGTGATATCAAGACCGTCTGACACATATTCTATATCAATACAGGGACATACCCTTGTTTAACTTTAAACTATACTTCTTCGTCGCAAAAGTACAAATAAATTATCAGTCCGCAAAGTTTTTTAGAAAAAACTTGCGAACTGACAGATATAACCTGTTTTAGTCATACAGGAGTAAACTGTATCGAATAATGCAGTTTACTCTTTTGGTAGACACGAAATACCAAATTTGGGGATCTTGGAATAAATCAACGGAATAAATTTGGGGATTCTGGAATTTTCTCTATATTTGCACTCCAAAATCAGCAACATATATGGCAGAAGAAAGAGTTTTCAGGCGTAAACTATATGAACCACATTGCTTCCTGTGTTCTTAACTCCATTCCTTTCATAAAGAAGCCATCAAATTACCTCACTTATACCTTATTTCTGGCGGAACAATCCTTATCGTAGAATGGTCGTTCTCCTGATTCACCATAGGTATTTCACCGGGCTGGCATAACTTGTACACCTCATTGTCGATGTAGTCGCTGAGGTCAGAGATGTTGCCCTTATTTGCTCCGAAATTGAGCAAGTTGAGCCATGACCGAGAACTTGACTCAATCACCACCTTGCATGTCTGACTGCTCGTAGCCACCACCTTCATCTTCACATTCTCGCTGAAAGGTGAAAGCCATGCGCCATGACGAGCCTCAACTATGAAGAGATCATCATCAGTCTTCACGCTACTAAATCTAGTTCGCTTGCGAAACAAGTTCTTAACAGCCGTATAGGTTGTTCTCGCATTATGTGGAAATTCAAGAATTGATGTTTGCATATTCTTAAATGTGGTTCTGTTACGGCTTTCTTTAGATTATATGATCTTTATCTATAGTGTCTCCCTATATATATTATTGCATCACCTACAGTTTGTATTCTCTCTGCAACTTCATCAGGGATATTTAATCCAAATTCTTTTTCAAATCTCATGATAAGTTCAACGGCATCTAAAGAATCTGCCCCCAAGTCATTTGTAAAAGATGCATTTTCTACTACATCATATGGGCTAACATTTAAAGTTTCAGCTACAATAGTTTTAATTCTTGAAGACACAGAGACATCTCCATCATAAGATGACAAGTTATTGTATACCGAGTTATTTGCAATTCTTGAATCAATTTCCTCAAAACCAGCAGCGATAATTTTGTCAAATTCTTTCCCATATTTCTTTCTAAAAGTTTCTTCATCAATTTCGATATTTTGTTCATCGTAATATATTGGAGTAGCGTCATCATTCATTGTACTCGCTATAGCCAAACAATTCTTGTGTAAACACCATACAATTGATGCTACCGATTTTTTGATTTCTATTTCAAATCTTTCATCAGATGAATATAAAGTTCCTGTAAATTCTTCACCATCAACATAAACTAAAGTATTTCCATCTTGATCCTTTACTATCGTAACTGAGTCATCAGATATTGGCAACCTAATTTCCTCATTTTCATTCGGTCCATTAATTGTATGAATGATATAATTATTGCCATCTTCGTGAAGTTCATTTATTGTGAAGACGAAATGCCATTCATCTCCATCTTCAGACAATTTGTCAATGAATTCGGATGTTTCTTCGTCAACTTCGAAATTACAGCTTACATTAGGGAACCCATAGCCTTTTTCCAATACGCCTAGTTCATGTTTTCCAATTAATAATACATTATCATTAGCCCATTCATTATTATCTCTGCGTTTTTCACTTATCCAGCAAATGACAGAAAGAGTACCAGTTGTCTCATTAGATTGATTGTCAATTCTATCACATGAGAACTCTACATTATTGGCATGCTCATAATTATATACCGGATTCGAAGTCGATACAGAAGATGAATACTCCCCCCTTTTTACTGGCTTTGTTTGAGTAGGTTGTCTTTTGGGGGTGTCTTTTGCTGTTGTATTCCCAATTTCATTTTGTTCAATGTTTATTGGACGAGAATTTCCATTTTTCTTTGTTGTGCCTCCTAATATTGAATTTAGATCCATAAATGTAAGTTTTTATAAAGAGGAACGGTAGAGTTCCTCTCTTGGGTTATTAAATTGATGCTATTTGTTTCTCAATAATCTCTTTTTCTTTTTTGAGAGATACTAATTTGTTTTCTGCTTCTTTGAGTTTTTGTTCTTTCTTACTCTTATCAGCGATTATCTCGTCAATCTTTTCCTGAAGAGGTTCGATAAGCTCCTCAATGAAACGTGTTTTTACAGTTTCTATTACCTCTTCTTTACGATTGAATACAGAATCAAGGCATTCTGTAACATCGGAATTTCTAAGATTGTTTACATATTGATGTAATTTAGTCTTGGTGTCACCATGTGTGATGAAGTTTCCAATACCTTCTAACACTCCCCATGACGCACCATTTAAAACAGCCAAAAGGTAATCAATAATTCCCTCATCTTCGTCACTTGAATTTTCAAAAGTGAATGCACTCTCGTCATTGATCTCAAGCGTAATTTCTTTATCAATACCTTTCACGAAATCTCTCGAATCAAAGTCAGGAACATAACGCATTAATACATCTTCGGCTTCGCTAAAGAACTCTATAACACAGCTTTTTATCTTAGCCTTTGCAGCATCACCAACTGATTCCACATCGTACTTAAGAGTCCTTGTAATTAGTGTTTGAAGTTCTCTGTCTAACTGAGGAATAATAGAATTTGGAGAATCGAAGCGACCAAGCCCTTCAATAATACCATCCATACGTTTACAAGCTGATTCCAAACTATCCTCAAGTTGGTTTCTTCCCTTCCTTACAACATCTCTAAGAGCAGAATCTATTTCATCACCGAGAGTATCTATTTTTTTGTTTAGGCGTTTATTTGCTCTTGCAAGATTGTTCTGTTTTTCCTCTAACTCATCATCTGGTTGATTCAAAGCATTTATAAGAATGTTGTTCTCTTGTATCCCTTTATCTATGTCCGCTTTCTTCTTATTAGCAGCTGCAAGAATCGCATTCATTGGTTTACGGAAAAGTATTTCTTCCTTTTCTGTTTCTACAACTTTTTTCACCGCTGAGATAAGATTGTCTATATGACTCTTTTCTCTCATCTGTTTTTGGTTGCTTATTTCAAATGTATCACAATTGCGTTTCCAAGCAAACTGGTATGCATCGCTACTTGTAATCTTTCCCATTGACAATTCTGACAATAACGCCATTTCAGCAGACAGCGGTATTGGCGCTGTATTTTTCAAAACATCCACCAATAGGGTGTCATTGCATTCTTTGCAAGCATTTCGAAGTTGATCTACTACATACTGCTTTATTTCATCCTCAGTCTCACCATTTTCAAAAGGAATATCATACTTGTTAATTCCAACAAGCACCTTGCCAGTTCCGCATTGCCCCACATTCTTGAACAAGATTGTCCTATCGGTTGCATCAAAAGGTCTTCCTGCATAAAGCATGAGCAAAACAACATCTGCTTTCTTTAAGAATTCTTTTGTTCGTTCTTCACGAGAAACAATAGGGTCATTGAATCCTGGGGTATCAACAATCTCAACTCCTTTGAGATAGTCCTTAGGATAGTATATTTTTACAGACTTTGTAATGGATATGTACTTACCATCTGCACCAACATACTCTATAAGGTTTTCAAAAGTGTCGTTTTGAGTCTTGCCTAAAAAACTATTTAATGAAGAACCAAGTTTGCTTGACTTTTCAACAAGTTCCTTTGCCGCCTTGACCTTCGACTCTTCAAGTTCATTCCCTACAACGTCCTCTAATGATCGAGATGCTTGCAGTTTCTGTTCTTCCCATTCATCTTTAG
Source organism: Candidatus Minthosoma caballi (assembly GCA_018064505.1). Classification (GTDB taxonomy): domain Bacteria; phylum Bacteroidota; class Bacteroidia; order Bacteroidales; family Bacteroidaceae; genus Minthosoma; species Minthosoma caballi. The sequence goes on from JAGHVC010000049.1 coordinate 50,914, forward strand.
AATAGAATTCTGCAACTATTTTCTTTTCTTCACCGTATGTTATTATTGATAGAGCTGCAGTCATTGGAGTGGTTGCAGATGGCAGTATGTCATCCTCAAATACAAAAGCATTGAGGAACGTCGATTTGCCACATTTCATTTGCCCAATTACTCCAATAGTGAGAACATCATTGTTGAGTTTGTCAACAATTTCCTTCTCTCGGTTAGCATCAATCCAACCAAATTCTTTTGCTTTATTTGCAAGATACAAAAGATTTTTCTTTTTCTCTTGCAATTCTTCAAACATGTTTTGTGCCATAATTATTTCTTTAAGTCATTAACCTTTGTTTTAAGCATATTCAGACACTCATTAAGTCTTTGCCATTGAACTCTTTCCTCTGCATGCGTATTCCACGCCTGTTCAAGTTCACCTCTTGCCTCCATTTGTTGATTATACAAATCACACAAAGCATCACAACGAGTACCACAAATTGTCTGCAACAATCCTGTCATTCTATTATAATCGTAGATAGACATCTCGTAACCATCTTTTCTGAATAAGTGTTCCTCAAAATGAGGGATGCCTGCTACAGTTTCACAATCATTTGATAGGTTTCGGATAGCAGTATTGTAACTATTCACGAGATTATTACTAATATTCAACAATCTGTCGGCTTCTTTTTTTGCATCCACTACATCTTGTTCCTGTGCATTTGTCCAAGATTGAACAGCGTCAATCAATGTTTCCAGATAATTATCTTTTGCTGAATCTCTTCCCACTGATTTTATAGGATTCATGATATCAGCCAAAGGAGCCTTTGATGAGAACCTGATAAAGCCCTTGACCGTTAACCCTGCCTCAGAAAGAGTTTTGCGAATTAAGCTTTCAACTTTATCAACTTCCGATGTTGCTTTAGTATCAACCTTATTGATGATAACATACAAAGGTTTATGAAGATGTTGCTTTATCAAATTAATAGAAGCTCTATTTACTGTTCCTGCATTAACATCAAACACCCAGAACAAAGCGTCACATTCGTTAATTACTCCGATGGTACGCTCTGCATCTTCTTTGTCATTAGAATTAAATCCTGGTGTATCCAAAATGCTAAGAGATTGGAGATTAGGATTCTTATACTTCATAACAAAGTATTGAATCAAAGAAGACATCCCTTGTACTTGATCTAATACTTCTTTGTTTACACGCTTAAAGGTTTTTTCATCAAGATTTTTCAGTTGGTTATCTGGTGTGAAAAATTGATATATAGTCCCAACACCACCTGAAATATATGTAGGGATTGCGGTAGTCGCTTTTGTGCTTACAGGAAGTAGCGGAACATTAGGATCATCCTGAGAAAGGATACGGTTTACGATTGAAGTTTTACCAGCAGAGAATTCGCCTACAAAAGCAATCGAAGTCTTACCCTTTATCCAGTCCTTTTTGGCTGTGGCAACCCAACTTTTCAGACCATCTCCAAACAAAGCCTCTTTTGCATCTTCTTTTAAGTTATAAATACCACATACTGTTTCTTGTAATTCCGTAGTGATAAAATCTGACAAACCATCAATCTTTGGATACAATTTTGCGATAGATGCATCACTTGATTGCTTTGCAGTAAGAATCTCCTGAACGAAAGTCAAAGATTCCATCTTTAGATTAAGTTCATTGATTTTATCATTTAATTCTTCTCTTGCCTTTTCTAATTCTTCTGATACTACTTTGTAGTTCTTATTTATCTTATCTAATTCATCTTGTAGTCCTTTTGCTTCAACGTCTTTTGTCTTAAGCTTCTTCTTAGCACTGTCAAGATCATCCTCCATTTCTTCAAGATCATCTTCAAGATTCTTAATTTTCTTCTTCAACTTGTCAGTTTCTGCTAACTGCGTTTTTAACGACTCATCTACTTTGCCATCCAAAGCAGCTTGCAACTGTTTGTTTAGATTTTCCACTTTGGAATTAGCTTCATCAAGTGCAGACTGTTGCTTTTTCTTTAATGATTCTATTTCCGCTTTATATGATTCTATCTGCTTCAAATATTCAGCGGACTTGTCTCCACTTTTGCCTTTTTCCTGCACTGATGTTGAAGGAGTTCTTTTTGTTCCTCCAAATAACTTTGCCAAAACAATGCCTACGACAAAAGCCAAAATTATATATACGATTGTCATTGTATCCATAACCCATTAATTATTTGCCAGTTTTGCCTCATAAGAAGCACAAATTTCTTTATATTCTGATATCTTACGCATTAAGTCTTCGTTTTGTGCAGTAAGTTTTTTAATCTTAGCCTTTGCATCAGCGAGATCGTCTTCCAAATCATCCAGATCATCACCAGATGTCTTTGAAGCACGACGCAACTTATCATTCTCTGATAACAAGTCTTCAATCTGACGCTCTGCATCCTTGTATCTTTTACGAAGCTGTTCGTTTTCGTCACTCAATGCATCAAGTTCTTTTTCTGATTTTGACTGAGCTTTATTATTGTTTCCTACACGCCCCTTAAGGAATGCTCCTCCTGCGGCACCAGCAATTAAACCTGCTAATAATTCTAACATATTGAATTTCATAATTAGATTGTTAATAATTCATTTTTATAGTCTCGAAGTATTTCCATGCGTTTATTAAACTCCTGTACTTTATCATGTCTCGCCTGTTTCATACTTTCAAGAATATTAGTCATTTCTTCTACAGAAGAAGATGCTTCACGCCTTAAATCTTCCCTTACAGTTTGTTTCAACAATGAGGATATGTTATTTACAGACATCTTAAATTCAGGAAGAAGTGTTCCATCCAAATAGTTATGAATGGCTCTGCGACGCTGAGGTTTTCCTGCATATTGCTCTGTAAAGTAACCAACAACACTCTCAACAATTCCCTTTCCTCCAATAGGATTCTGAGACGAAGCAGAATTCGTTACTGTTGAAACTACCTTATCTCCATCAAATAATACATCAGAAGCTGTATCTGCAGCATCAAACAAAGCAGATCCTCCAGCTACTGCACCTCCTGCATAAGCAGCTGCAGCAACAGCAGCCACTTTAACTCCTGTCGCTATCCAACCATCATATTCATGACCCACTTGATTTAGGTTCAAGTTATAGCTTAATCCATCAACAGAATAGGCGGACAAATCCATCTCGGCTATCGAACGCAAATCTATGGCTCCGTCAGATGTTCTTACTTCCATCGCTTTTTTGCTAATACATTCCTTAACAGCTGTCTTAAATTCATTGATAAAAAGACTGGAAGTTGTATTTATAGCTGAGACCGCCTCTGCATCAAAATTTGTACTTTTACCTACAACCAGTGTATCAAGACGTTCAAATACCCTATCTTCAAAGTTTCTTACTGTATTGCGTTCTATCTCTTCAATATCACTTTGAATACTTTCGATAAGACTATCAATATTGCGATTTAACTTTTTCAATTCATATTGTTGTCTGCGTATAGCCTCGTCTGCATCCTTATCAGAAGCAGAAGCTGCCAACAGATCATCAATACGCTTTAACATTTCATCTGCAATATTCTTCAACCTTTGTGCATTAACCTTTGCAAGTATTTCATTCTTTGACTTTTGTATGTCCTCAAACAAACAATATAATTCATTAAGGTTACCTTTTGTTGCAGAAACACAAGCAATATTTTCAATAGGTAATTGAGTGTTATTGCTTATATACTCTTTTGCTGCCACAATCTCACTCTCAGCCTTTGTGTCACTTTTTGTCAACACAATGTATATCGGACGTTTTGAAAGAGATATTGTTTTAATGAAATCTGTTATCGAACGTGTTATCTGTTGATTGATGTCAGAAACCAGAAGAATTGCATCTGCATGAGGCATGAAATCAACTAATGTCTGTTTATGGCGTGGATCAGGAGAAGATAATCCCGGAGTATCAACGAGAATCGTCGAAGAAGGAACTTTATTAGAAGTATCATAAACCTCAACAACTGTTGCGTCTGCAAGAATCTCGTTCTTTAATTCTGCAATATCTGACACTTCCGTAATCGTTCCATCACCATTCATAACTTTTGCATGACACACATCACATCCAAAATGTATTTCATAAATAGTTGCAGTTGTTGGCTTTGTTGCAGTTTCAAGCTTTTTGCTATCAGTCAACGCATTTATCAAAGTAGTCTTTCCTGAACTAAATTCACCTACTAATGGTAATACGAGAGGACAATTTGCAGATTCTCTCTTTTGTGATATTATCTTTAGGTCCTTACATAAATCGGCAAAACCTAAATCTTCGGCAATCTGAAGTATTTTATAGCTGTCCATATTTATCCAATTCTATTAACTTCCAAATCTACATTATTCAATGCTCCTGCTTTCTTTATATCAATACCATAGATACGATAGAAAGCATCGACAACAGCCTGTCCGCCATTTGTGGTGACAGGATTGGACATAGAGTTACTTACTACTTGAACCGACATACCTGGTTCAAGACGGATTCCGTTGGAATTCTTGGTGCGTTTCACGCTGACTTGAAATAGTGGCATAATATTTCCTCCTATTCGTTAAGGTCGTGCTTACTCTGTCTCCAATTTCAGCGGTTAGTGTTGGTATTAGGGAAGAAGAAAGGCGTGGAGACTTCTTGCTAAGTAATGGGAGGTATCGCCAAACACCTTGTAAGTCTTAACAAAAAGAATACCCACGCCTGCGAAGTTTATAAGGACATGGGTATTACTAAACAATAACACATATATTTATATATAAATGCAATGTTCATACTCATGGGTATAAACAACACAGAAGAGCGGTAAATTCCTTTCATCCTACTTACTGGTGGCTAAATTGGCAATTTTCCCCATTAAGGACAAAGCAATTACGCTTTCTATTTACATCGCAAGGCTGTCAGACGGTCCTCACGACATTGCAAAGATAAGAAATCTTATTGAAAGCACGCTCATGGCGGTGGGTATTTTTTTGTTGTAGCAACCATTTTTTATGTTTTGGCATTGATTCTATCGCAAAAAGTCAGGTTTGGGCTTTCCAAATTTTTTTGTAGATATAAGGAGGGCCAAAGATTCCCCAGAATGTCATGCTATCTACAGGATATGTGTGCATGCTTCCACATTTAGGACATTGGACTGGTGCAATGATGGCGCAAGCATACCACTCTGCTGCTACGCCTTCAAAATGTTCGCCACAGTTGTCACACTTGAAATTTGTTGTTCCACAAACCATGTTGTTTGATGTTTATATTTATACTATGTACGAAAATGATATTGATACAATTTCTCGACAAAGATAACAAGAGAAAAGAAACAACACAGTAAGACGACATAAGTTTTTCTCAGCAAAAAGGCATAAATGCTTGTTTAATGTACAGGAATACAAAACATGAACAGAAAACACAGGCATGCCTTTATCCTCGAAAGCTTTGGTGTCAACTTTTTCAGAGCTAACCGCGAGGTACTGTCAACTAAATCAGGACGCATTCAAGGCAAGTGTCAACCTGAGCAGTATTAACTAAAGAATGTGTCAACCACTAAACCAGTACCATACAACTTACTTATAAGGCAACCTCTTATGTCCTTTATTCCCTTATTGTGAATATTGCTATTCAAGCGGTATGAATACTAGCATTCGTACGGAGTGACTAATCGTATTCACTTGGCGTGAATAACAGTATTCAGTTAAAGCGAATTATGTGAATGGATGAAGACCACTTATCAATGTTTGTGGAGACAAGTGTCGCGCTCTCACATTCTCAGCAAAAATGAATTCACTCTAAAACTCTTCACTCTTCATAATTGCAATCTAATCATTTGAATGACAATTTATTGGGTGCATGAAGAGTGCTATTCAACTCTTCATGCACTCTTCTTATTTCTAAGAGGATGAATATCAGCATGTTTCCACCTGTCCATGAAGAGTGAAGAGTGTTTTTCTTTTCGTCTCGGTTTCAACATTGTAATGTCAACTGCAAGGAAATTTAAAACACTCATCACTCGTCACGGATGTATGTTAGTCGACTGAAATTCTGTGCATTATGGATGTGATGAGTGTGTGATGAGTCAAAAAGCACTCATCACATATTTAACATTCTAATATTCACACATTTAAGTAGTGCTTGTGATGAGTGACGAGTGTTTCAATAATTTCTTCTTGATAAAGAGACTTGGAACAAAAAATCTCCTGCAATCATGAAGATTACAGGAGATTATTTATTGTAAATATCTGAAAAGCCAGAAATTACTTCTTGTTGAGAGCGAGGTCAACATTAACGGCACAAGCAACAGAGCAACCTACCATTGGGTTGTTACCGATGCCGAGGAAGCCCATCATCTCAACGTGTGCAGGAACTGATGAAGAACCAGCGAACTGAGCGTC
>JAGHVC010000244.1 GCA_018064505.1 Candidatus Minthosoma caballi
AGAGATGAAGATTGTAGGGATCATCAATGTGTCGCCAATAACGAACACAGGAGATGTTGGATCCCAAGCAGAATAACCACGAGCCTCGAATGTTGAACGGATACCACCATTAGGGAATGAAGATGCGTCTGGCTCCTGCTGAACGAGAAGCTTGCCTTCGAATTCCTCAACCATGCCGCCCTTCCAGTCATGCTCTACGAAGCCATCATGCTTCTCTGCAGTACCTTCTGTAAGAGGCTGGAACCAGTGAGTATAGTGAGTAACGCCAAGTTCCATAGCCCACTTCTTCATGCCTTCAGCAACAGCATCTGCAATAGCACGATCAAATGGAGCACCATTATCGATAACATCACACATTTTCTTGTACACCTTTGAAGGGAGGTACTTGAACATCTTCTGCTTGTTGAAAACATACTTGCCGAAGTACTCTGATGGACGCTCTTTTGGCATCTCAACCACTACTGGACGGCGCTTGAACGCCTCGTCCACTACCTGAAGTCTAAGTTTTGCAGCCATAATCTTTTTACTTTAGTTTATATTTTTTAGTTATTATTTGCTTTTGTAGTTTCTCTTATTTCTTACCAAGCCAAGCTTTCACTCTTTCCATTGCTTCGAGGCAATCTTCTTTCTGACCGAAAGCTGTGAAACGGAAGTATCCTTCACCAGCAGGACCGAATCCCACGCCAGGAGTGCCGACCACATTTGCTTCTTTAAGAAGAGCATCGAAAAAGTCCCAGCTTGTCATACCTTGAGGAGTCTTTACCCAAATGTAAGGCGCATTCTCGCCTCCGTATGTCTTAACGCCCATCTCGGCAAAAGCCTCTTTCATGATACGGGCATTCTCCATATAGTAGGCAATTGTTTCCTTTATTTGCTTCTTTCCTTCCTCTGAGTAGATTGCTTCCGCACCACGCTGAGTGATATAGCTTGTTCCGTTGAACTTAGTGCACTGACGACGAAGCCATATCTTGTTTAGAGCAACTTTATCTCCTGAAGCTGTATTTGCCATAACTTCTTTAGGCACAACAGTATATCCGCATCTTGCTCCTGTGAAACCAGCAGTTTTAGAATAAGAGTGGAACTCTATCGCAACCTGCTTTGCTCCTTCTATTTCGTAGATCGAATGAGGAATGCTATCATCCTGAATGTAAGCTTCGTATGCAGCATCATACATAATCAGGACATCATTCTCTATTGCGTAGTCAACCCACATTTTCAATTGCTCACGAGTAATTACCGTGCCTGTAGGGTTATTTGGATAGCAGAGGTAAACAACATCAGGACATTTACCTTTATCTGCTTCCTTGCGGCTTGGCGGTAGAGCTGGAGTGAAATCGTTCTCTCCATTGCATGGCATGTAAACTATGTTGCTCCACAAACCATCCACATTCTCACCTGCCCTTCCTGCCATCACATTCGAGTCAATGTAAACAGGATAAATAGGGTCTGTCACTCCGATGATATTATCCTTTGAGAGAATGTCGCCAATGTTGCCTGTATCGCTCTTTGCGCCATCATTCACGAACACCTCATCAATGCTCAAATCTATACCTCTCGCCTTAAAATCATTCTCTATGATTGCTTTCTGTAGAAAATCGTAACCCTGTTCAGGGCCGTATCCTCTGAAAGTCTCTGCGCTTGCCATTTCCTCAACAGCCTTGTGCATTGCCTCGATCACTGCTGGCGCCAAAGGCTGAGTCACATCACCTATTCCGAGACGGATAATGCGCTTATCAGGATTTGCCTCTTTGTAGGCTGAAACCTTCTTCGCAATATCGCTGAACAGATAAGAAGGTGCTAATTTAAGGAAATTTTCATTAACCAAAGCCATAATGCTATCTAAATATGTATTGATTGTTAAGTTTTACTTTGTAAATTGTCTCGTTTGCTATTTTGGAAGGTCGATTTTTCCTTCGAAAACAGTGGTTGCGGGACCCGTCATGTAGATGTGATTATCCTCGCCCCATTCAATAGTCAGAGGGCCACCGTCCATCAAAATTGTGTTTGTGCGACCAGTGTTTTGTGTCAGTGTTGCGGCTACTGAAGTTGCACATGCACCTGTTCCGCAAGCCATTGTTATTCCTGACCCTCTCTCCCACACTCGCATCCTTATTCGTCCGTCTGGAAGTAACTGAGCGAACTCTATGTTGCATCTCTCCGGAAACATTGCGTTGAATTCCATCGCCTTCCCATCGACAGGCAAATCTATCTTGCTAATGTCATCTACGAAGATGACAAAATGAGGATTACCCATGCACACATAAGTGCCTCGCCAGCCACCAACTTCGCCGTCTATCATTCCTCCGTCTTCTGTAGCAAGCTGTTCTTTATTCTTCAATCTCAGCTCACCCATGTCAACTCTCGCGCTGTCCACCACTCCATTTTCATCTTCAAACAATTCTATAACTTTCACGCCTGAAAGTGTGTCGAAAGTGACAACCTTTTTATCTGTCAAATTGTGATCTCTTACAAACTTAGCACAGCACCTGACTCCATTTCCACACATCATCGCTTCACTGCCATCATTGTTAAATATTCTCATCTGGAAATCAGCCTTATCCGATTTGTCTATCGTGATGAGTCCATCGCTGCCAATGCCGAAATGCTGCTTACTCCACTCTATTGATGCTTTCTGCAAATCTGGAATGGGATTGTCTGGCAAATACACATAAATATAATTATTGCCGCATCCATGCATCTTAGTAAAATTCACCTTGGTTGTCATAAGTTTTATTTTGTGTTTGTGTTGCGGTTGTATTGCGTTTGTGTTAAAATATCGCGTTTTGAGCGATTTGAATATCATTTTGCTTGATTTCGAGTGCAAAGGTATATCATTTTGTCAGAACAAACAATACTTTTACTAACTTTTTTATCGCTATTTTGTTATATTTCTTGACTTTCGTCAGTTCTTTTCGAAATATGACAACAAAATGTCGCAATTTGGTGCGCAGGAATAACAATAAATGACTCAGATGTACTAAGAAGTATATAGTTTCATTATGAATTCTAAACTTTACGACATATTATTTTGTATATCTTGAAGAATTATCTACTTTTGCAAAAAAATACAAAATATGGGATTCTTAAGTTCAACACTTTCGTCATTCCTCAATAACGGAGGAGGCAACATAAAAGAGAATTTAGGCAGAGCAGTCATAGACGCTGTGGAATCGTTAGGAACCCCAGTGTCGGGTGGTACGCCAATGCTGATAGATGACATTGAGACGCTGAAACGCATGAAGGAGGAGTTGCCTCAGTTTCCTGCGTGGACAGTAGGAGGCAGCAACTTCATTCTGACCAACAACGGCAGATGGGAGGAGGATATGGAGTACAGCCTCACATTCACAGGCACCGCCTTCATGCTGCAAGCTTACAAAACAATCCTTTTAGCACAAGGTTTTAGACGCGTAGATCGCGACGCCGACGACAGCATCCTCTCAAAAATGATAGATGGGAAGTGCTATGCATTCATTGCCACCGATGCTGTGTGTGATAACGAGGTAACGGTAAGGTTTGAGAGGAACATAGAGTACCGCCCCGACGAATCTGAATACACTTGGATTTGAGGCTTTTCGGCAAAAACACAAAACAATGCGACAGCTCGTCTAAGCCACTTCTTGCATACACAAATACAGATCTGTTGTGATATGCAACAAGAAATATTACCTTCAGTAGGGGGCCTAGTTATAGATGTAGATCCACATCTACAACTTATTTTATACCTAAAACGGGCAAAATGTGTCTGTAATAATAAGAAATCCTTAATTTTGGCCTAAAAAGGGTGTAGGATGTAGGATGATTTCCATGGTTTTATAAAAAATAAATAGAAAAATGCTTAAAAAATTTTTTTGTTAAAAATGAATTTTTTATTTTTTTTCACATACCTAAGAAATCATCCTACATCCTACACCCTTTTTA
>JAGHVC010000162.1 GCA_018064505.1 Candidatus Minthosoma caballi
GTGGGCGTTGACGGATTCGAACCGCCGACCCTCTGCTTGTAAGGCAGATGCTCTGAACCAGCTGAGCTAAACGCCCTAAATTTCTTTATTTGTTGGTCGGGATGACACGACTCGAACGTGCGACCCCTTGGTCCCAAACCAAGTATACTACCAACTGTACTACATCCCGCTTTTGCTTTAAAAGCATATTTAAGATGTTCGTTTCTCAAAAGCAGTGCAAAGGTACTGCTTTTTTTTGAATTAGCAAACTATTTAGCAATAAAAATACACCTAAAACTCAAAAAACATCATAGCATTACATTTATGACAAATAAATAAGCCGCCTTGGAAATACAAGGCGGCTTATCATATTACTTTATGTTATTAAGTCAAATTACTTGAGCTCGATAACAGCACGGCGGTTGAGGTTGAATGGAGTAACATCATTTACACCACCGATACCCTTAACCTCGATCTTAGTACGATCTACACCAAGGTTTACAAGTTCGTCAGCAACTGCCTGAGCACGAGCCTCAGAAAGCTTCTGGTTGTATGCAGAAGAACCTGTCTTGCTATCTGCAGAACCTGTAACAACAACCTTAGCTGCTGAGTTCTTAGCAGCAGTAGCAACTGCTTCGATGTTGATAAGATCCTTCTTTGAGTTAATCTTAGAAGAGTTGAGGTCGAAGAATACAGAAGCAGCGCTGCATACTACAGTATTTGCTGGACCAACCTCTGGGCACTTGTGCTTAGCAAGGAGATCACGAAGACGAGCGTTCTCATCCTGCTCAGCCTTAAGCTGTGCACGAAGAGCAGCAAGCTTAGAGCAAGCCTCTGCTGAGAGAGCCTCATAGTCGTCAAGCGATACAGCCTTTGACCAAGTGCTCTTGCCCAAGTTGATAGTAACACCAAGATCTGCAGCTGCAATCAAGTTTGCGCTTGGACGAGTACTTGCTGGCTTGTAACCTGCGAAATCGTTACCACACCAAGTAGCAGAAAGATCAAGGTAAATACCTACAGCGTTAGAGATTTTCCAAGTATTCTCAACACCTACTCCAAGAGCAGGACCGTACTTATTCTTTTCAAAGTTACGAATCAAGCCCATGCGTGGGTAAGCAATAAGATTCCATACACGATCCTCATTGTAGCCACAGAAAATGTTGCTAAGATTGAACTGAGTGTCAAACGCAAGCATTGCAAAACCACCCTTATGGAAATTAGGAACCTCTGTGATATGGTCATAGTTACGGAAAGCATGTCCAAACTGACCATTCTGCCAATTAAGCTTAAGACGAGTACCAATACCAGGTGTGAACCACTTACCAATAGCGAAATCTACACCATAAGTACGGTTGTCATGCCAATCACCAGTAAGAAGGTGACCACCATTGTTGTAGATGTCAGCTACCTGCATGTCAACACCAAGCTGAATGTACCAGTTAGCCCAGAATGAGTTAGTGGCAACACTGTACTTGTTAGTTGTTGGTGTTGCGAATTCGTCGCACTGTGCATTTGCAGCAACAGTACCAAGGCCAACAAAGGCCAACGCCATCATTAACTTTTTCATAAATACAATTTTTAATGAAACAATAATTTATTATTAATAAATTTACATTTTCCCTACACAATAACGAAGTCCTAAAACATAGAGATTATCTAAATTTCATTCATTTCGCTACATTTGAATAACTACATCACACCAATTAGAAGGTATTTGAATGTACTAATCCGGTGCAAAGTTAGTAATTTTAGTCAATACCAAACAACAAAAAACAAAAAAAATGACATTGAAAAAACGCATTTCCTAAAAAAAACGCTTTTTTTTGTTAAAAAGAAATAAATTCACACTTCATGATAACAAAACTCCTTAAAACAAAGCGTCAATTTGCGTTGATCCTATCTCTGAGTACACCAACTTCCCATCTGGAGTTCGGGCCGGGGATTTTGTCTCGAACAAATCTTTCAGCAAATGTTCCATCTCCACAGAAGAAAGCACCTGTCCTTTTACAATAGCAGCGCTTTTAGCCATTGTAAATGCTATTGATTCTTGAGCTTCCGTCTTTACATTTGCTGTTTTTTCCATGACAGCTGCAACTATGTCGTGAAGCAATTTGTCAACATTTAGCCCCTCTATTCCTCCTGGAACTCCTATTACAGAAAATGCTCCCCCGCCTAAATTAGAGAGTTCAAATCCCAAACTCGACAAGTCATCTACCATTCCTTCAAAAGCAAACCTTTCCATATTGTCAAATTGTACAATGGCAGGGAAAAGTTCTTTCTGTGTTGGCCTAGGGTGCGAATTAAGACAACGCATATTCTGTTCAAACAAGACACGCACATGTGCTCTATGCTGATCAACAACCATCAATCCGTTTCGAGATGGACATATGATGTATTGACCTCTATGCTGGAATTTCGGCGCAGTTATATCTATCCCGTATTTCTCATATATACTCTCATCTGTCGTGAGATTCCATAATGAAGGCTGAAGGTTGTCTTCATTTTTAACACATAGGTCTATGTTGTGCCCCCCCTCTTGCTCACTATTCTGCACCGAGAAGTTGCTTCGAGACAATAACATATCAGCTGAATCTGGTATAATGCCATCAATAGTGCCAGCAGAAAATGAAGAAGCCATCAAATCTTTACCACCTGAGTTCCTGGCATCAGCATCCACTCCATCATACAACTTCTCCCATCCACCAGAGCGAGAATAACTCTGTTGTTTTGACGAAATCTTGAAAGGATTATATGACGGAGCTGACATCTGTGGAATATTAGGGGCATCATCTATTGCTCCTATAACAGGGATATCAGGACGGCCTTCAGTGTCAAAATCTATCATTGGAACATTGCTGAACTTACCGATCGTCTCTTTAACCGCAGCAAAAAGTACTTGCCAAATTGCTTGCTCATTGTCAAACTTTATTTCTATCTTGGAAGGATGAACATTTATGTCTATGGAAGAAGGCTCAACAGAAAAGTAAATAAAATAAGAAACGCTCTCGCCAACAGGAATAAGGTTTTCATACGCTTTCATAACTGCCTTATGGAAATAAGCATGTCGCATAAATCTCCCATTGACAAAGAAATACTGGTGAGTCCCTTTCTTTTTTGAAGATTCAGGCTTTCCAACATAACCGGAAATACTCACAATAGAAGTATCCACCTCCAAAGGAAGCAAGTCTGCATTTATCTTCTTGCCAAAAACATCAATAATGCGCTGCCTAACAGATGCCTTAGGCAGTTTTGACATCTCCACGCCATTATTATACAATGTAAATGCAACTTCAGGATGAACAAGAACTATGCGTTGGAAGTCTGTAACCACATTAGCAAGTTCTGTTTGATTGGATTTTAGAAACTTGCGTCTTGCAGGGACATTATAGAAAAGATTCTTCACGGAAAAATTACAACCTGCTGGACAAGCGATAGGCTCTTGAGTTTCTATATGCGACCCTGATATTCGCAAAAAAGTGCCGAGTTCATCTTCTGGTCTTCGTGTTTTAAGTTCCACTTGTGCAACAGCAGCAATACTCGCCAAAGCCTCACCACGGAATCCCATCGTAGTGAGGTTAAACAGATCCGATGCTTCTTTAATCTTTGAAGTAGCATGGCGTTCAAAAGACAAACGCGCATCCGTCTCTGACATGCCTTTTCCATCATCTATTACTTGCACACTAGCCTTACCGCCATCAACAACTAACACCTGTATATTTTCGGCACCAGCATCAAGTGAATTCTCCACCATTTCTTTTATGATGGAAGATGGTCGTTGTACCACCTCTCCTGCCGCAATTTTGTTTGCAACAGAATCTGGAAGAAGATGTATAATATCGTCCAAGATAATATTATTTTGAAAAAAATATAGAACTAAAAAACAAGCTCAATTTGTAAAGTGATCAATCTTATCACAATGCTATAGAACCTAGGGTATTAAATGCCAATTACACCTGTGGCAAGATACCTCATCAGGATCAAAAGAAGTACGATAGCTATAATCAATACACCATACGAGATCGGCTTACGGCCACTCTCTTTTCTGCGTTTCAGATGTTTTGTTGCTTGAACAAACTTTCCTCGTATATCCTCTGGTTCAAATTCCTTCGGAGGCAATAATCCCAACTCCCTCTTCGCCCTTTCATCTATCTCTTTGAGTTTTTCTTTACGAGGATCGTAGTATATGTAGTTATGCTGAAAGCCACGCGGCTTCCTTACAGAAAACATTCCCATATATAAATAATGTGTAAAATTAAATTCTTTTTAACAGTAAAGGTAAGTGCCGGAGACAAAATTATCTTCGTAGTCTTTTTTATTTAATATCGTCAAGACGCTGCTTTGGCACAACTTTGCGTTCTGTTTTCTTTAGAACTTGTTCTTCCGACTTTGATTTCCATTCAAAAATATCGTCCTTAGACTTTGGGCGAATATAATCGAACCATGCAAAACCGCCCAAGTAGCGTTTATCTTGTGGTATTGCAAACGGAGGATACATAGTATGGTTTGAAGCTGGCATCCATATTTTGAATATCTTCTTGTCCTCCATGAAAATACGCAGTTCAGTTGTTTCTGTGTAGTTCATTCCTATACGACTTCCATCATCTTCATCCATAAAATAGCTTACATACACATTACCCTTAGCATAGTTTTCACTCAGCACACCATCCTTGAAGTAACAGAACATCTCTTTCGACGCAACTTGATTGTACGACATAGAGTCGAGTTCTTCTATGGTCATAGCTTGATTTATAATGTGAATCCAATCTATGGTACTGTCATTGTTATACACACGAATCTCTTCGCCAAAGACTTGCTGTCCTTCATTCCAAAGTATTGGTTGGCCATAAAGATAAGTACAAGAATCAAGTTCATGAGTAACAAGAGAATCGCAAACACCTTGGAAATCATTTCTAAACATTCTAACCTTATGATATGCAAAAAGATCATGGTATACAGAATCTGTCTTTTGATTGTAAGTAATCATCTTCAGCGTGTCACCATGCACATACAGAGTGTCAAGACCAGAGAACTCATAGCACACAGCGCTATCTGTAGCAATTGCAGTACCAGTATTCTCTTCGTAGCGACAATAGTCACCAGTAAGCATGCACTTATTCTCCACATCGGTAAGAATCACATTGTAGAATGCTTCACTAATCCCTTTGTCCTTATCGCAATACAGACTATCACCAACTATATCGCGCATGTCTTTATATATATGGGAACGCTCAAGCAAGTTTGCTTGTCCTGTTTGAGTGTTGTAGTTACCTTTTATTGCATAAATAAATGTGCTGTCTGAAGATACTATATTGGATTCCGACACTATTTCTGCTAATTTCGTGTTTGAATAATAGTATAGTTCGTTTGTCTTTAGTGTAAATTTCGGATTTTCAAGCACTACATTGTCACGAAAAATAGCTTGGCTAAGTGATGGCGTATATTGCCCGTAGTCAGAATTGAGCACATTATCTTCATCGTAGAGCACTCCATGCCTTGGATAAAAACCAACACCTTCAAGTCGGTCATAGTCAATGACGCTGGTGACAAGCTTTGTCTTGCGATGCGTAAGCACGGCATTCCCATTTGCATGAGCCTGCATCATTGGACCATCGTAAAGCATCGTATCACAAGTAAGGGTGAGGGTGTCACCTTGCACCATCTTCACATGGCCATAAGCATTGAAAGTATTATCGTCTTTATAAAAGCGGGCACTATCGCAGTCAAGAAACATACCATCATGATATAGGCGAACATGGCCAACAAGAACATCAGCACGCACATCCATATAATTCTTATATAGCACATCACTATGGATGAGTTTCACTTCATCACTCGACTTCTGACGCTGCTTGCCATCTGGTATTGAAGCTTCCTGCTGAGAGGAAACAGATGCAGACAATACAGCAGATGCAGGGAAGAAAAAAGAAAATGAAGGTGAGGCTGCAAACAGTATAGTCACAGCCGAAATAAAAAAAAGAATTATGAAGATGCTATGTTTCAAATGAGTTTGCTTCATTAGTTATGGCGAAAACAAAAAACAACAGGCTAAATTTTGCAAAACTTCCACAAGATACTGCAAAAGGCATTACCGCAATGCTATTTTATTTTCTTACTTAATCCAACCTGGATACTTGAACTCGCAATTGCGCCACTCATCGTTGATTCGCACATAAGTAGTCTTTTGTTTCTCACGAATCCACGATTCTATTTTCTCCTCGTTAAGTTTACCTACAACTACATCGTGAAGAGCTTGATAATCGTCAGCCATTGTAGCACGATGGCCATTAACACGACTTCTGAGTTTTACAATTGCAACAACTTCTTTGCCTTTGTTGTTGGTCATGATAAAAGGTTTAGAGATGTCGCCAACCTTCATGCCTGCAACCTCACGAGCGACCTCAGGGGCAAGCTCCTTCATTTCAAACTTTGATCCACCGTCTTCTGGATTCACCATTATGCCATAATTGCTGCGTGTGTCTTTATCTGTAGATATGGCTGCAGCTTCGTCGAATGTATACTTGCTATCCTTGATGTCCATTACCACAGTGTCAAGCATATTTATGCAATCTTGGAATGCAGTAACTGCCACCTTTGGCTTTCGAAGAATATGACGAACATTTACCATGTCCCCCTTTTTCTCTATGAGCTGAATGATGTGAAAACCGAACTCCGATTCAACAATTTTAGAAACAGTCTTAGTATCAGTAAGATTGAATGCAATGTTGGCAAATTCTGGTACAAGTTCACCTCGAGTCATGAATCCGAGTTCTCCGCCTTTAACCTTTGAGCCTGGATCTTCAGAATACATAGTGGCAAGAGTGGAGAATTTCATCGAGCCATTGTTTATGCGCTCTGTATAGCTACGCAACTCATCTTTGATACGGTCCACTTCTTCCTGCGGGATAGCAGGATGACGAGTAATAATCTGCACCTCTACTTTTGTCGGCACAAATGGTATGCTGTCTTCAGGCATGTCCTTAAAGTATCGACGCACCTGAGCAGGAGTTACTTTCACATTTTTCACAAGGCTTCGTCTCACCTCGTTTGTCATTTCATCATCTCTAATGAGGTTATATAGCTGGTCACGAATCTGCGTCATTGTCTTACCAAAATACTCCTCCATCTTCTCCTTTGATCCTATATTTTGGATGTAGTAGTTAATTCGTCGGTCAACCTGCTGGAAAACTTCTGCATCCGACACCTCAACAGAGTCAATTGCTGCTTGATGTAAGAAAAGTTTTTGGATGGCCAACTGTTCTGGAATAACACAATAAGGGTCTCCTTCCCATCGCTGTCCTTGCTGGAGTGCTTCCATGCGCGCATTCTCAACATCTGATTTTAGTATAGCCTCATCACCAACAATCCATATTACCTCATCAATAACATTATTGTCCGACTGAGCGAATACTGATGCACAAACGAAAGCGCTTAGCGCTATAAACAAACTACGAATTTTCATTTCTGTCTAAAAAAATATAAACAAAACTCTTTGCCTCACAATCAAATAAAAAATCCACCGGAAACTATTAATGTTTGTTCACGGTCTTTATTACATCATCGAAAGTCTCTACAGAGAACTTCTTTCGAAGTTTCTCCACCCACTCTTTCTCCATTGCAGACTGATAGTCAGCAGTCACTTGGCCTTTTACATCAACTGCACTGCGAGGAGCTTTAGCTACTTGCCCGAACACATCTGATTCTGGAAAATCAGTCATTGGTTTCACTTCTTTCTTCTGTTTGAATACATTATTATCCACAACAGCATTATCGCCCTGTTTGAATATGCCGCGTTCAATGCGAACCAACTTTACGGAATCTGTATTGAGCGCAGATGTTAGCGTTTTCGCATAGTCAGCCTCAGGAACTCCCTTAAGCAATTTCTTTGCCTTTGCGAGCGTAGCTGCATCCTTAGCATGAATCACTATGCCACAGAATCGAGGACTATCCCATGCATAATCCTTTTTATGAGCAGCAAAGTAAGCCTCTTGGCCTTTGGCGTCAGATTGAGCCTTATCCCACACATCTTTTTTTGTCACCTCATACATGAGAGTTCCATCGTAGTACTCCTGTGCAAGGTACTTCAAATCAGCATCTGTCTGCATCAATTTGTCATGCAATTCATCTATCACATAAGCTCTCTCCACGCCCTTCACCTTTGCAATGGAATCCACATAAGCATTAGCTGAGACTTCCTTGATTCCACGCTGCTCAAGAAACTTGATTATTGCATCATGATGATATTCATATGGTTCAAATGGATGACGGTCTGTCATATAGATGATATGGTAACCCACTGTTGACTTAATAGGTGCACTCATTTCACCAGCCTTAAGAGCGTAAGCAGCCTTTTCGAAGTCAGGGATCATCATTCCTTTTCCAAACTGGCCAAGTGCTCCTCCACGCTGCGCACTTCCCTTATCGTCGCTACATTCAATTGCTAGCTCAGCAAATTTCTTGGAAAGCTCGTCCTTAGGAACAGCTTTGAGCACTGAGTAGATAGAATCTATGCGACGCTTTGCCTCCGCCTCCTGCTGAGCCGTTGCGTCCTGACGCAACAACATAAGAATGTGGCTAGCAATAAGAAGATCTTGTCCTTCAAATCGTGAAGCTGTATCATTATAAGTCTTACGAGCCTCTCGCTCAATGTAAGCGCTATCCACGATAGCAGGAATAACCATTTGTTCCTTGTAACTATCCAATTCCTTTTTGATGCTTGAAAGGGTGTCAATCTTTTGGCTTTCAGCCTCTGCAACCTTCAGTTTGAAATCAACAAACAGCGGAACATACTCCTCCACAGATTTCTTGTCAATCACACCATCAGCATTATTCTTATTGAACGAATACTCAAATTCGCTTCTTGTCACGCTCTTGCCGTTCACCTTCATCACCACAGGATCAACACTCTGCGCCATTGCCGACATGCCTATCAGCAAGGCTCCTGCCATTGTCATTATCTTTCTCATATATTCGTTTTTTCGTTTCTGTAATTAACACAACATCATGCGCGTATTGTACACGCACACAAATTGTTTGCAAAAATACAAAAAAAACATGACATTTACACACGCACGCTTCTACTACATCGCTTTCGCTATAGTTTTTTAACAAATCATCATCATTTTTTATTATTCACATTACATTTTCAAGTACATCAATAATCATGTTTTTGAAAATGGCATTTAGAAATCTCAACAAAGAAAACAAAAAAAATCCCACTCTTACTTCACAGCAAAAGTAGGAAAACCCTTAATTTATTATGAACCATTATTTAACGCTGCAAATATAGAAGAAAAAACATTAACTCACAAATATTAGAACAACTTTTTCCTGCATTTTATCATTTTCATAAGACAACATCATTTACACATCGTTTCAATTTCGTCTTCCATCAACACTGCATCGTTTGAATTCCAATACAAAATTAAACGAAAAAACTCCCAAAGGCAACACCCTTTGAGAGTTATTATATATTTCAAAACACGGTCTGTTAATTGTGACGGCTATAATTAGGAGCCTCACTAGTAATGATTACCTCATGAGGATGGCTTTCAAGTACACCTGCGTTAGTGATGCGAGTAAACTTTGCATCGTGAAGCTTTTCGATTGTTGCAGCTCCACAATAACCCATGCCAGAACGAAGACCGCCAACAAGCTGGTAGATAACCTCCTGCACTGTGCCCTTGTAAGGAACGCGTCCGGCAATACCCTCAGGAACAAGCTTCTTAACCTCCTTCACGCCACCCTGGAAGTAGCGGTCTGCACTACCCTTCTCCATTGCCTCTAGAGAACCCATACCACGATAAGACTTAAACTTACGGCCATTGTAGAGAATTGTTTCACCAGGAGCCTCCTCTGTACCTGCCACAAGAGAGCCAATCATTACACTATAGCCACCAGCAGCAAGTGCCTTCACCACATCGCCTGAATAACGAAGACCGCCATCTGCAATGAGAGGAATTCCTGTGCCTTCAAGCGCTTTTGCGACATCATATACTGCAGAAAGCTGTGGAACACCAACACCTGCAACAACGCGAGTAGTGCAGATAGAACCAGGGCCTATTCCAACCTTCACAGCATCAGCACCAGCCTCAACAAGCATCTTTGCAGCTTCGCCTGTAGCAATATTACCCACCACGATGTCAACATCAGGGAAAGCAGCCTTTGCCTCGCGCACCTTGTCAATAACACCTTTTGAGTGACCATGAGCCGTGTCGATAATAATAGCATCAACGCCAGCCTTCACAAGAGCTTCCATTCTCTGGAATGTATCGGCAGTCACGCCAACACCAGCAGCAACGCGAAGACGGCCCTTAGCATCCTTACATGCCATTGGCTTATCCGCTGCCTTAGTAATATCTTTGTATGTGATAAGACCTATAAGCTTATTATTGTCATCAACAACAGGCAGTTTCTCAATCTTATGCTCAAGCAAGATACGAGCAGCACTCTCAAGGTCGGCCTTCTGGTGAGTCACCACAAGGTTATCCTTTGTCATAACTTCGTCAATCTTGCGATTCATGTCAGTTTGGAAACGAAGGTCGCGGTTTGTCACAATACCAACAAGTGTATTCACATCATCTACTACAGGAATACCACCAATATGATACTCAGCCATCATGTCGAGAGCATCCTGAACTGTAGAGCCACGCTTAATAGTTACAGGATCGTAAATCATACCGTTCTCAGCACGCTTAACGATTGCCACTTGGCGTGCTTGCTCCTCAATAGACATATTCTTATGAATAACACCGATACCGCCTTCGCGTGCAATCGCAATAGCCATAGGAGCCTCTGTAACAGTATCCATAGCTGCTGTCACAAATGGAATCTTAAGATCAATGTTACGAGAAAACTTAGTACTGAGGGAAACCTCGCGTGGAAGGACATCAGAGTATGCTGGAATAAGCAACACATCATCATAAGTCAATCCTTCCATTACAACTTTATCTGCAATAAATGACGACATATTAATTTTGATTTTATTGCATGCAAAGGTAAGAAAAATTTTCAAGATACAAAGAACAAAGAATTAAGATTTATTGACTTAACACAAAAAAAAGTGGGGAACGGCTATTTTTATAGCAGTTTCCCACTTTCTTTTCTATTTTTAGCAATTCACTAATTGGCCAGCTCACTTATGAACTTTATTCTCACCAGTCTTACATCCTCTTCATAGAAATCGCTATCAAGACTATTGAGCGCAGTGTCAAGATCATCCGTAGAACTTTCACGGAAGTAGTCATAAATTTCATCCACAACATCCTCATCAATCTCACACTCTTCAAAATAATAATCAATGTTGAGTTTAGTACCGCTGTACACGATTGATTCAAGTTCGTCAAGCAACTCATCAAAATCAAGTCCATTTGCTTTTGCAATATCTTCAAGATCAACTTTGCGATCAATTGCTTGAATAATCTTAACCTTTACCATAGACTTGTTTGCTACAGTACGAACACGCATATCACTCGGACGCACGATTTCATTATCATCACAATATCTCTTGATGAGTTTACAGAATTCATCGCCATAGCGCTTTGCCTTGCCCACTCCCACACCAGGGATATTCAGCATGCCTTCCTCTGTAATCGGATAGTCTGTACACATAGCCTCAAGCATAGGCTCTGTAAACACGACATAGTCAGGAACATTGTGACGCTTTGCAATCTTCTTGCGCAAGTCAAGCAACATGCCATATAGCACTTCATCTGTCACACCTGTTGTTGCCACATCAATACTATCGTCATAATCACCGTCAAATTCATTGTTCTCAACAATCTTGAAAGACACAGGCTTCTTGATAAATTTCTTACCAGTTTTTGTCAGCTTGAGCACTCCGTAGCTCTCCACCTCCTTCTGCAAATATCCATAAAGACATGCCTGGCTAAGAATTGCTTCCCACATCTGTTCTTCCACATCAGCACCTTCACCAAACAACTCCAGTTGGTCGTGCTTATGGCTGAGAATAGTCTCATTCTCCTCACCACGCAAAATCTTTATAATGTATTCTCCTCTGAAGTTCTCCTTAACTGCTTGAATAACCTGCAATGCCAATTGCAGATTCTCCTTCGCCTCTATCTTCACCTTTGGATGCAAACAATTATCGCAGTTTCCGCAATCATTCTGGCCATACTCCTCACCGAAGTAGTGAAGCAACAACTTGCGTCGGCACACTGATGACTCGCAATATGTAGCAGTCTCGCTGAGCAGATGATTACCAATATCCTTCTCTGCTGGCGTTTTGTCCTTCATGAACTTTTCCAGCTTTTCAAGATCCTTCTGGCAATAAAAAGCAACACATTTACCTTCACCGCCATCACGACCAGCACGACCTGTTTCCTGGTAATATCCTTCGAGGCTCTTTGGTATGTCGTAGTGAATAACAAAGCGGACATCAGGCTTATCAATACCCATACCGAATGCTATGGTTGCAACAATCACATCAACACGCTCCATGATGAAGTCATCTTGTGTTTCATTGCGATCCTTTGTATCCATGCCCGCATGGTAAGCCGCTGCCTTTATGTAGTTTGCCTTCAGTACCTGAGTCAGTTCTTCTACCTTCTTTCTGCTAAGACAATAGATTATACCACTCTTACCAGCGTTTGCCTTAATAAACTTTATAATGTCAGATTCGACATTCTTAGTCTTCTGGCGCACTTCATAATAAAGGTTCGGTCTATTAAAAGAAGACTTATAATCAATAGCTTCAAGTATTCCAAGACTTCTCTTGATATCTATACGGACTTTGTCAGTCGCAGTAGCAGTAAGAGCAATAACTGGCGCATTTTTCAGTAAATTAACTGTGCCTTTCAATGCCGCATCTGTTGGAAGTTCAGGAAGCGCATCAACTACCTCA
This sequence comes from Candidatus Minthosoma caballi, assembly GCA_018064505.1. GTDB lineage: Bacteria > Bacteroidota > Bacteroidia > Bacteroidales > Bacteroidaceae > Minthosoma > Minthosoma caballi. Next base: position 12,839 of record JAGHVC010000162.1, read on the forward strand.
TCACCCTTCATTGCTTTACGCAACGCCGTATAATTCTTGCGGAAAGACGGCATCATTGCCACAATAGAATCAACAAACTTTGCATCAAGCCTTGGACTCTTATCCGACTTGTCCTTTATTGTCTCTAGCATTTCATTTCTGTATGCAGCAATAGCAGCCAAGCCTTTTAGCCTATCTTTTATGGCATTATACTCTTTCTCATCAACTCTATCAGGGAACTGCTTGAATTCCTTATCCATTTCATCAAACCTTACCTTCAGTTTTTGACATGTATCTGTCAAAGCCTTGAAGCAAGAAACCTTACCAGCAGGCTCAAACAATTCCAGAACAGGAGCCATTGCAATCCAATTAATAATTGGACGGATCTTGCGATACTCGGGGCGGAAATCATGTCCCCATTCTGATATACAATGAGCCTCGTCAATTGCAAAGAATGAGATGTTCACCTGTCGAAGGAACTCCACATTCTCCACTTTTGTAAGCGACTCCGGAGCCACATAAAGCATCTTTGTCTTGCCAGCTCTGATATCAGCTTTAACTTGCTCTATGTTTGACTTACTCAAAGAAGAGTTTATGAAATGAGCCACACTATCCTCTTCGCTGATATGCTTGATTGCATCCACTTGATTCTTCATCAGCGCAATGAGAGGAGATATGACAATAGCAGTTCCTTCCATCAGAAGCGCCGGCAGCTGGTAGCAAAGCGACTTGCCTCCACCAGTTGGCATAAGTACAAAGGTGTCATTATGTCCAAGAAGATTTTGTATAATCTGTTCCTGTTCACCCTTGAATGCATCAAAGCCAAAGTAATATTTCAGCGACTGAAGTAATGTGGTCGGTTTTTTCATGAAGATTTAATGAGAATAATAGCGTGGTTTTTTCTTTCTAACAACAAAGTTATAAATCGGTTTTTATTCTGCAAAAAAAAACAAGAAAAAAATTGCGATTTTTTCAAATTTTTACTTTTACATATCTTCCGAGCTCTCTTTCAGCACAGCCATGTTAGCACTTTCCACCTTCTGGCGAGCAAACTCGAGAGTAACCACATATTCCTTTGCGTCTGTTGATGGCACTTCATACATTGGTTCCATCATAATTGTCTCAATCAAAGAGCGCAATCCACGAGCACCAAGCCCATACTCAACAGCCTTGTCAACAACATAATCAAAAACACCATCCTCAAACTCAAGCTTCACCCCATCTATTTCAAACATCTTGACATATTGCTTGACAATTGAATTCTTAGGCTCTGTCAGGATCGAGCGTAATGCAGTCTTATCCAAAGGGTTAAGATGAGTAAGGATTGGAAGACGGCCGATGATTTCAGGTATGAGTCCGAATGATTTCAAGTCCATTGGAGCTATGTACTTCATCAAGTTAGCCTTGTCAATCTTTGCCACATTACGAGCAGCATCAAAGCCAACCACATGAGTATTAAGACGCTGAGCTATGCGCTTTTCTATTCCGTCAAATGCACCACCGCATATGAACAAGATATTCTTCGTATTAACACGAATGAACTGCTGCTCAGGATGCTTGCGGCCTCCCATTGGCGGAACATTCACCACACTACCCTCAAGCAATTTAAGCAATCCTTGCTGCACACCTTCGCCGCTAACATCGCGCGTAATGCTTGGATTATCGCCCTTGCGAGCTATCTTATCTATTTCATCAATGAACACGATACCTCTTTCTGCAAGTTCCACATTGCCATCAGCAGCTTGAAGCAAACGCACGAGAAGACTTTCCACATCCTCACCTACATAGCCTGCTTCAGTAAGTACAGTCGCATCAACAATAGCAAACGGTACCAACAGCATCTTAGCTATAGTGCGCGCCAAAAGAGTCTTGCCTGTACCAGTGCTGCCCACCATCACAATGTTTGACTTCTCTATCTCAACATCATTATCATCAGCAGCAGGATTATTCAATCGCTTGTAATGATTATACACTGCAACAGCCATTGCCATCTTTGCCGCGTCTTGTCCTATGACATATTGATCAAGATACTCTTTTATTTCCTTTGGCTTTGGGAGCTTCTTAAGATTTGCAGGCTGAACGGAGTTAGAAGTCTCTTTCAATATTTCTTTTGCCTGCAGAATGCACTCGTCACAGATATAGCCATCTATACCTGAGACGAGTAATCTAACATCCGTGTCGCGTCTTCCGCAGAACGAACACTTCTTTATTCTTGTTGCCATATTAGTTCTTTCGTGTGAGCACTTCGTCAATCATGCCATACTCCTTTGCTTCATCAGCAGTCATCCAATAGTCACGGTCGCTATCAGCCCACACCTTATCGAATGGCTGATGGCTATGATCGCTGATGATTGTATAGAGCTCTTTCTTGAGTTTCTGAATCTCGCGAGCAGTTATTTCTATATCGCTTGCCTGTCCCTGGGCACCTCCCATTGGCTGGTGAATCATGATACGGCTATGTGGCAATGCAGAACGCTTGCCTTCCTTGCCCGCAACAAGAAGCACTGCAGCCATACTTGCTGCCATACCAGTACAAATAGTCTGTACATCGCTATTTATGAACTGCATAGTGTCATAAATACCAAGACCAGCATAGACACTGCCGCCTGGAGAGTTGATATAGATGCTAATATCCTTACCGCTATCAACGCTGTCAAGATAGAGCATCTGAGCCTGAAGAACATTTGCTGTATAGTCATTAACCTCAGTTCCGAGGAAAATGATTCGGTCAATCATTAATCTAGAGAAAACATCAAGCTGTGTCACATTAAGTTGTCTTTCCTCCAAAATATACGGATTAAGATAACCAGCCTGAGCCTTAATTACATCATCCAATACCATGCTACTCATTCCCAAATGCTTAGTAGCGTACTTTTGAAAATCATTCATCATATTAATAATAGTATTTAGTCAATTCTTTCACAAAGGTATAAAAAAAGCGGTAAGAACAAAAATTCTCACCGCATTTTTTTATCATAAATTCGTTAATGCTCGTACATTGTGAGAAAATGAACTAACGGTTGTCATTTTCGTCACAAAGAGCATTAGGGAATGCTATTATTCAAACATCTTGTTGAACTCTTCTGCAGACACTGTGCTTTCAACGAGAGTAACCTTCTCCTTGATAGCAGCACCAAGCTTAACCTCAATGCAACGGTCGATAAGGTTGTCAACAGTCTCACGCTTCTTAAACATTTCCTTTACAGAATTCTCAAGATATTCGTCAGGAATGTTCATCATGCCATACTGAGCAAACTGCATCTTTGTAACTTCCTTAGCCATTTCCTTGACATCGTTATCGTCAACCTTGATCTCATTCTGAGCAACAAGCTGCTCTTTGATGAGGTGCCAAGTCAGTTCCTCAATGCTCTTGTCGTAGTTAGCGTCAACCTTCTCCTGGTCGCCATTAGAGTTAGCAAGGAGAATCTTGCGAAGCTTCTCGTCTGGGAACTCAAGCTTGCCAACCTTTTCTGTAACATACTTACGAGTGTCAATGATGAACTTATAATCGCTATCCTTAGCAAACTGGCTTGCGATTGCGTCCTTAATACGAGCACGGAAATCTGCTTCATCCTTAACCTCTGCGCCTGGGAACACTGCCTCGAAGAGCTCCTGATCGATTGGGCCTGCTACGAAACGAGTGATTTCTGTAATCTGGCAAGTGAAATCGCCCTTGTGGTTAAGAGCATCAGCTTTCTCCACCTTGAGAAGAGATGTGAGCTCTGCCTCGTTGTTATCATAAGCAACTGAAGGGTTGAATGTGATAACATCGTTTGGCTTAGCATTAGCAAAGAGAGCTTTCTGATCCTCGTTCTTGAAATATTTAGGCAACATTACTACATCCTCAGCAGAAACAGGGTTCTCTGCATTGAGCTCTGTAATTACGCCCTTAATCATATCGTTGTCTTCGTATGAATCAACCTTCTGGTAGCTACCGCCACGCTGACGATACATATCAATCTGGCTGTTCACCATCTGGTCAGAAACTTCTACATTATAATAGTTGATCTTATCATCCTTAGAAAGTTCAACTGCGAACTCAGGAGCGATAGCAAGGTCAAACTTGAAAGTGAAGCTCTCACCCTCCTTGAGTTCAACTTTGTTGTTGTCCTCTGTTGGAAGTGGCTCACCAAGCATATTAACTTTATTATCGCGAATGTATCCGAAAAGGCCATCCTGAAGAATCTTGTTTACCTCTTCTGCGAGGATAGACAAGCCAAACTGCTTCTTGATTAGGCCTGTAGGCACCATTCCTGGGCGGAAACCAGGCATGTTAATCTTCTTCTTTGCATCCTTAAGTGCCTTGTTATACTTCTCTGTATAGTCAGCTGGTTCTACCACTGCAGTGATGACAGCGTTGACTTTGTCAATGTTTTCAATTGTAATATTC
>JAGHVC010000177.1 GCA_018064505.1 Candidatus Minthosoma caballi
GACGGTTCGCTCTGCAAACTATGGACAAACATCGACATGGTGCCAGGCGAGACATACCACATCACCACACATAATGGATACTATATACCTGATTCTGATTACGAACGTCGTGTAGGACTTTATTCGGGCAAGAGCATGTTTATTGGGCGTGAAAATGATGATGTGGAAATGACAGGTGGATACAATGACGATGTCGTTGTTGAAGATACGGTACTTGTTGTAGAGGATGAAAAATGGGAGCCAGCAGAAAGAGTAGATAATCCTAAGCTTACTTCTGCACAACAGATGGAGCTTGAGCGTAAAGCAGTTGCCTTAGATAATACTTTAGAACTCATAAACGGTCTGAAAGAAGGTTTGGAGGAGCGCATTCGCTTGGCAGTACAAAAAAATAGCTACCTTCTATCATTGGATAACTACTTTGATGAGCTGATAAAAATGAACACCAAGTATGACAAACAGGCGATGGACCTTTTCAATACTGCCAGCAGTAATGGCGTTCCGCAAGAGAAGATTGCCGAAGGCTACAAGGATTTATTGAACGAACTAAGCGACCAGAACAAGATATTCAACGAGTTATACAAGCACTTCGGCTTCCTTTCCAAGAAAGCAACAAAATGCCAGAAGCATATCAATAAGCTCATGGAGAAGTACATGAACGGGATTAGCACTGCGTTGGCGAAAGAATAATAGCAGTTATCACATACACCAATCACCCCCAATTGTCTGCGCCTTGCAAGCAATATCGTTTATGCCTTATAAGCGATATGGCCTGCAAGGCGTAAACGATAAAGCGAGACGGGCAGAGAGTTTTGGGTATGAAAATTAGTGTTTTTGGAAGTTAAAGGAGTTAACTCCTTCATTAATTGTACATTTAATAACTATAATCTGCATTAATAATCTTAAAAACTGCTAATTATTATACAATTACAAGCACTTCTTGTTTTAACTTAATAGGCTTTTTTGTAATTTTGCATACATATTGAATACTTACTTATAATAATTATGGCTTCAGAAACTCTTTCTGCATGGGAAAAGATGCAGCGTGACATGATTTATGACGACTTTGACGAGGATCTCTTCAACCGCAGAGTCGATGCAAAGAATATCTTTAACAAATTCAACCAAACTACTGACGAACAGCCAGAAGAGCGCAAGGAACTCCTGAAACAGCTCTTTGGCAGCATTGGCGAGAATGTGTATGTGGAGCCTACTTTCAAATGTGAGTTTGGCAAGAACATCTACATTGGCAACGATGTTTACATCAATTTCGGTGCTGTGTTTCTCGACTGCTCACGCATCACTATTGGCAACAATGTGCTGATTGGCCCTAATGTGGGCATGTATAGCGCCAACCATAGCCTCGACCCAGAGGAGCGCGCTCAAGGTGCTCTCGTCGGCGGTCGCATCACCATTGGCGACAAGGCATGGATTGCCGGTGATGTGAAGATTATGGCTGGCGTGACTATTGGCGAAGGTGCCGTGATAGGTTGCGGCAGCATAGTCACTCACGATATTCCTCCTCGCACCCTTGCTGCTGGCAATCCTTGCCGTGTGATTAAAGAAATCACTGAGGCTGATAAAGTAGGATTCGTGAAGTAAGCGCTTATAGAAAAAACAGAGAATGCTTTCGAGCATAAGAATCAAATTATCAATAAACCTGTCTGTTATGAAAAAGACATTTTCTTTATTATTTACAATCCTCTTTGCTATTACTGCTTATACACAAGAAGAGGTGATTGGCACAACATTCATTCAGCCAACCATTGGATTAAACATCACTTCGACCATCTGCAAGGATGGGAACCAAAAATCAAAAACATTTACGAAAGACCATAGCGATCTTACCGTTGGTGCAGACTTCGGCTATCGTTCATCAAAGCATTTCATGCCTTCGTTCGGATTATTTTGGAATCGCGCAGGAATCAAATGTAAGACTATATCTTTGCTTGGCTCATCTACTGATAATAAGGTAATTGCAGATTATCTTTCTTTTCCTTTGCAAGCCAGCTATGTATCTCACCATCCCATTCACAATTTCCGCATTGGCGGAGGTGTGCAGCCATCTATCTGTCTTGGTGCATCTGGAGATGAGAACATTTCAATGAATAATTTTTCTTTCGGGTTGTGTACAGTTATTGGCTACAGTTTCAAAAATAAGCTGTCAATAGAACTTCGCAGCAGCGTGGGCTTGGCTAATGATTACGACCATCGTGACAATTTATTTGACTCCAACTTGTATTCCTCAAACCTGACCATGTCTTCCATCACTATCGGCTACAGGTTTAACATCAAAAAACATTAAAACACTGTCATCAAATATTTATAATAGAGGTCTTCTGGATTTTGTAACAGTGCCCTTCGGAACGATAAGGCGCTTGCGCACAAATTCACACTAATTGCCAAACGGCGAGCTGTTCTTTGCGAGCAAAGCGCTACGCGATGACGAGGTTCCTGTAATACCAATATCTTTATTTTTACTGTTTTTCCTTTCAGCACGGAGTGCAAGATTCATCAGAAACCCAATCTTGAAGGAGTTACAACAGAAAGATAGTTGTGAGCGATTCTGCTGATTGGGGTGATGTCGCTCTTGATGCGATGCCACAGCTCATAGTCTGTGAACCTGCCATTGTTGCGAGTGATGGACACTGCTATGAGGTCGGGAGTGAGCCATGTTATCTTGTGCCATTCAGCAGCAGGTGTGTTTTTGACATTATGGAAATATGTCTTGCCATCGCTGAAGAAGTCGTAAACTCTGCCTCCTATTGACACCATGTGCTCCGAACTGATAACGAGGATCTCGCCAGGCTTGACAGTAGAGTCATCAATGTTCTTGTCTGACTTCTTCAACTCTTTCACATACTTCTTCGCATCAACGAAATCATCGAAGGTCTCAACTATGTGCCAGCTTCCATAGATAGGTGCGTTCTTGTCCACTTCTGTTGCAGCAGGATTCATAAGCGCATCAAATGCAATCTTACCCACCTCTGAGTAGCTGTTCGCAACATATTTCTCCGTACACCAGTCATTTGCAGGAAAGTACATGTGACTAGAATATGAGCTCCACCACTTCAGCGTGAAGTGTTCTGTGTTACTATCAAAGATGCGTATCTTTTTAGGATTCTCTGCATCAGGTTCTTCGCCTGTATAGTTGTAAATGTCACTGTCATTTCTGCCCACAGAGAAGCTTGTACCATTCACGCTTACCATCAGTGTGATACTATCTGTACAAATCTTATACTGGTCGAACGGGGCATTGATTTCCAATCCAGTCTTGTCAATCAGCGACTTCATCTTATACACACCGCGAGGGTTCTCTGTCTGTGCCATTGCCGATACTAAAGTAATGGCAATACTGAGGATGCTAATGATAATTCTTTTCATAATCGCTGTCATTTGATAGTTATTGTTTTGAAAGCTGCTGCATCTCCTTTAAGTGTGCCTCGTAACGATCATAGTTTTTACATTCCTTCGGCACGAACTTTAGGAATTCCTCAAAGTTCTTTGCTATGGCAGGCATCAGCTCTCTCCAGTTCTCTGTATGTTGTTCGTCCACCATTCGGCACACATCGCCCATAACATTGACAAAGTTACAAGCAGGTGTGCCATGCCGTGGTTCATGAGTATAAGCAGCCACAATGCCTACATACTGCGTGTATCCTGAATACGGAATGATTGAATATCTTGTGCCATCAAGCGTAAGACCGCCAACATGTATGGATGATGCTGTGCGAGAGGCAATCTCAAACAAATCAGTTATTGCGACTCTAAACTCCTCGTCAACAGCAGCCGTTCTCTTTGTCTTTTTGATTTTTGGACCTTTGTTCTTCTTTTCCCTTCTTTCATTTGCTTCATCAGATTTCAAAGCTTCCCATTCATTCTTCTCGAAAATGAGCTTGTCTGACTCTATTATAAGATAACTTGCAGGTATGAATGAAGGTGCAATCTTATAAACGGCAATCGCATCTGGGTATTTCGAGAATACATCTTTATACGCAATGGTCAAATAACTCTCTTTGCCTCGCTTGCTTGGCTTGAATTTTCTTTGTGGGTGCGCAGCCTTCTTCTTCTTATCTCTTACTTCATACGGTTCAAGCTCTTGAATGCTCACCGTATAAGGCTTCATTCCTGTAGTTTGTGCTACAGAAAGCATTGCGAAGATAGTAAAGAAAAATGATAAAAATGATCGTTTCATAACCAAATAGTTTTTGTGATTAAACTTTCATACCGCAAAGGTACGAACATATACCAAAACAATACAAGAAAACGGTTTTACAAATAATTTACAATCGATGAAAAGACAAGTAAAGCATTTTACAAAAAATTTACATATACATCGCAAACTATTTGCAATCAGTGTTTTACAGAGAAAGCACATAATTATCCCAGTCCTTAGCAGAACCCTCTCCATTAAACACCTTGTGCTGCAGGCGAAGTCGGATTTGAGATACAGAACTGTTGCTCAAAGCAAGAAGTTTTGCCATATTGGAAGGGGTGACCTCCAACTTTATGAGGACACATATGCGATATTCCGTTTCAGAAAGATTGATGTGCGAATAAAGCATATCCTTGAAGTTAGGGAACGACTCGGTGAGACGCTCCTCTATCAGTTTCCAATCAGCAGGTTTTAGAACCTTGTCATTGCTAACTCGTGATGTGATCACCTCATTTATTTCTTTGTCATAGAATTGCTTTTTTGCAGGTTGCGGTGTTGCTGATGATATAGGTTGCGAGGTCACAGACGATGCAAGAGTAGTAGATTGCTCCACTTCCTTCTTTATTACCTTTTGCTTTGACCTATGTCTGACGAATAGTAACACTACTGCAACAGCGATGGCCCCAATCCAGACATAAATGCTAATGGTGTTATCTTTCGAGCTGACAATCCTGTTTTGCAGATCAGAATTGATTCGTGCAAGCTTGTCAGCCTTTACTTTCTCCTTGATTTGCATGACCTTGAGCAGAATAGCCGCTGTCTTGTCGCTATCCACCGTCAAGCTGTCTTCCAGCATCGAAATGGTGCTGATATCTTCTTTGCAATACCTCATTCCAAGCGTGTCGCCTTCTTCCTTACAGTAGAAATATGCCATTTCCTGCATGTTCTTTGCATCTTCAAATAGCCAGTTTCGCAGATATATGTATCCCATCTGAGCATAGATTCTTCCCCTCAAATGGTTGGTTACCATGCTGCTATCACACTGCATAGCCTTATAGAAATAGAACAGCGCCTTTTCCGAATTGTTCATGTCGCTATTAGCCCTGCCTACATAGTAGTAAGCCTCAGGCAGATGTCCATCCTCGTCTTCCCTCTCATAGAACTCTGCCACCCTGCATATCAGCGTGTCTGAGGTGTGGCGAACCTTTCTCTTGTCACTTGTCTTTACCTTCAGCAAGTCATAATACATTACCAATTCCGTTGGTGCCCCTTTCATGCTTTCCCTCAAATTTGAAAGCATTCTTGCTGCACTATCAGCATCTGCCTCTGCCATCGCATTGATGCCATCCAATTCTGCTTTCATGCCGGAATGCTGTCCGTTGCACGAAAGAATCATTGTTGCTACTAACAATAGGTATAATATATATAAGAAGCGATTAGCCATAAAGAATATATTTTTATTCTTCCTATAAGAAAATCTGGTGATGTTTTTATTTCCACAGCAAATTTAGGGAAAACTTTCTATACTCTGCGGAAACAAGATAAAAAAGATGCGTTTCTGCTGGTGATAACGCAAAAAAGTGGATATACTCAGCGGAAACAAGATACAAATGAGCTGTTTCCGCAGTTATAGATTAAACAAGCGGCGGTTAATCTTTGGAAGAGACTAACCGCCGCTTTATTTATGTGTGTATTTATGATTGTTAATGATTTATTGTTTCATTTATCTGTGTCCTGCCACAACATTGTTACCAGTGCGATTTACCTTTGCAGGAGCTGCAGGAACGCGTGGTGGAACAGGCTTTGCTGGAGTGTTGTAAGCTAATTGATTACGATGCTTCTTCACTCTGTCGTTGTGACGGATGTCATTGCAAGTGTGGCAGTTGCAGCGATTTGTAGCCTTAACCATGTTGTAGTTGTGGTGATGGTTGTGCATGCGAACTAAATCATTGCAAGTCTTGCAGTGGCAGTGCATAGTTGGAACGATCTTTACTAAAACTTCATGATGGTTGTCATGATGTGCTGTAGGCTTTGTAGTAGTGTTAGCATAAATGTTAGTTGCAAACATAAAAGCGAAAGCTGCGATAGCTGTAGTGATGAAAGTCTTCATAATCTAAATTTTTTTTAAGTTAATAAATTTTGAGTTTTTAAGTCTTCGTTATCTTTGCGAAACGAATTGACTTTTCTTTTTTCTGCTGCAAAGATATTATGCTTTCATCACTTTCGCAATACCTTTTTCCCTAATGTGAAAGGGAAAATAACTAATGTTGATGGGGAATTCCTCTTTCGCTAATAAGCGTGCTATTGCCAATCTTTCATTCGGCATTGAGTCTCAACAACAAACTCAATCTCGTCAGGAAGATTGTAAAAGAAATCATAACCTGTGATTTGTTCAAGTTCATTCACAGAGATGGCATAGTCGAACATGCTGCCCTTGCAATCGGAATTTGGGAAGAGAAATGCAATTGCTTGCCATTTCCCTTTTCGACGCATGCAAAGAGCCTTGAAGAATTGGTTTGGAACTGCCACTTTATGTTGACCTATGCGCTTTGGACTTTCATTGACTATAGGGCCGCAGCATATATACACGCTTCCTTCTTTTGCCAAAGCTCTCACCCTACCCTCAAGTCTTTTCCATGCTCCATCATTGAGCTCTGCTTTCTGAGGACAGATGTTGCTGAGAAAGAAACTCTCATACATTGCTTCCTCGCTCCATTTCATGTCGCCAGCTGGCGCCATGTGCCCTCTACTATAGCCCGAATTGCTATAATCACGATGCTCTGCTTTCATGCCCTTTGCATCGGGATCTGGAAGGAACGGCATCTTAGGACGCGCCACTGTTCCTTCGGCTTTATCTTTTGTATGCTCGTAAGCTACCCAATTGGGAATCTGCCAATTGGAGTTGAAAGAGGTTGTGTAGCCAGTATGCTTTATCTCCTGGCTTTTCACATTCCAGCCAACTCTTGCCAACTCGTAGCTCCTTTCTGTATTCTGTGCCTGAAGCTGTACAAACAAAAAGAGAAATAGTGAAAGCAGAGATATTTTATAATATGTATAAGATAGATACATCAATTCAGTTTCTTTTTCTCTTTAAGAACTGCCTTGCAAACATGACCAGCTATGATGCCAGCTCCTTTCACATCGGGGTGTATGCCGTCTGGGAATCTCTCTGGAATATTGCTTGTTTTCTTATAAAGGTCAATTACTCGCCAGTGATGCTTCTTTGCCATCTTCTTGAGAGCGGCAAGCTCTCCGTTGCAGATGACGCTGTCGCGAATGCTCCAGGCTATCTTATATGCTTTTGCTGGAAGAGCGATGATGATGCGAGGATGTGAAGGGAGGTTTTCAAACTCTTCTGCCAGCTGCTCTACATTATTAATAAAGCGCTCCTCTCCCACCCAGTTCTGTGGCTTGCTGTCGTTTGTGCCTAACTTTATAACCGCAATCTGAGGAAGAAACTCTTTTGCTTGCTTATATTGATCCGTACTAACCCAAGGGAAATCTCCCTCACGCTGGGCAGTTGTTCCGCTCACTCCGAAATTGCTAACATTGAATTCGTTACCAAGCATTACTTGAAGTTGTGCTGGATATGTGTCGTGCACTCTGTCTTCAATGCCATGCCCATAAGTTATGCTATTACCAATACAGGCAACTTTCACTTGCTGAGCATAAGATGCTACTGAGATGAGCAGTAATGCAAGCACTGTGCTCGCCAATCTCTTGTTGCTATTGTTTGTTCTCATTTCTTTATTAGATTGTTTAGGTAAGTTTCTATTCTGTCTAATCCTTCTTTAATGTTCTCAAGCGAATTTGCGTATGAGAATCGCACAAAGCCTTCTCCGTTAGTGCCGAAATCTACGCCTGGAGTAATGCCAACATGGGCGTTCTCAAGCACTTCGAAAGCGAAACGAAGAGAGTCGTTTGTGAATTTTCTAGCATCTGCAAATATATAGAATGCTCCCTGCGGATTATGAGGGATGCCGAATCCCATTGAACGAAGCTTTGTTAGCATGTATTTGCGGCGCTCATCATAGGCTGCTCTCATGCACTCCTCATAGTCGCTCGTGTCTGTCAATGCAGCAATACCAGCTCTTTGTGCAGTGCTCGAAGCGCAGATGAGGAAGTTTTGCTGCATCTTCTGTAAGGCAGGCATATACTTCTTCGGTGCAATTAAATATCCCAGACGAAGTCCTGTCATTGCAAATCGCTTGCTGAATCCATTTAGCACAAAGGCATTGTCTGTGTATTCAAGTATTGAGTGCGCTTTCCCCTCATACACTAATCCGTGATAAATCTCGTCCGAAATGATAGGAACACCAAGTTTTGCTGCTTCTTCATAAAAAGACGGCTCAAGCAAAGTGCCAGTTGGATTCATTGGAGAATTAATAAAGATAGCTGCCGTTTTCTCGCTGATTTTCTGGCGAATATCATTTATGTTATATTGAAACCCGTCTTCTGCTTTTAATGGTACAAACACGGGCGTGCCGTGAGCTGCAAGCACAAAGTTCCTGTAGCACGCATACCCTGGGTTGCTCAGTATCACCTCAGAGCCTTGCTGGCAAAGAAGAAGCATTACAAAAAGAATCGCTGGCGAAGAACCTGTCGTGATAACCACGCATTCAGGATCCACATCAACGCCATATTCTCTCTTGTATAAAGCGGCAATCTCTTTTCTCAGTTCTATTAATCCTAACGAGTGAGTGTAGTGCGTCTCATGATTGTCGAGAGCATCTTTCACGGCTTGATTGACGCAATCAGGAACATCAAAATCAGGCTCACCTACCTCAAGATGAATCACATCAATGCCTCTCTGCTGCATTTCCTTTGCCTTCTCCAACACATCCATCACAAGGAAGGAAGTCATTTCGTTCACAATACTATTCATTTTTATTCTTTTTTAATAAAGGATATCATCCTATATTGACATTTGCAAAATTAACACTTTCTTGCGACATAAAGTTCTTTTCCTATAAAAAACATTGCCAACTGCACTTTTTTGCCTAGCATAGCAAATTCTAATCGTAATTTTTAGTAACTTTGTCAGCAAATCATTTTCACTGGTAAATTATATACAAATCTAATATGAACAAACTAATCAAAAACCTTTCAACTATGGCAATTGCAGGACTGATGACGAGCTGTGCATCAGATTCTATCGACCAGAAAGTGGATGCACTCTATGACAAGATGAGTCAGGAGGAGCGTATTGCACAGCTACATGGACTCTACCTGACACAGTTTTATGACGACAACGGTAAGCTTGACACGGCTAAATGCGCTAAGCTCATACCTAACGGAGTAGGACACTTCTCTCAGTTTGCACTTAACACCCGCAAATCTGCTAATGACCTACGCGACATGGTTGCTCAGATGCAGGATTGGCTCATTCACAACACTCCGAATGGCATTCCTGCTCTCTTCCACGAAGAAGTGCTTAGCGGTGTAAATGGCTATGATGCAACAGTATATCCTCAGCAGATTGGACTTGCTTGTTCGTTCAACACAGAGCTTGCTGAGGAGAAAACCACTCAGACAGCCACAGCACTTAGACAAGTAGGTGGTTTCCTTGCTCTTTCGCCAATGGTAGATGTTGTGAGAGATCCTTCTTTCAACCGACTTGAGGAGTCTTATGGCGAAGATGCCTATCTCTCAGCAGCAATGGGTGTAGCATTTGTTCAAGGCCTTCAGCATCACAACGATATGAGCACAGGCGTTGCTTCAACCACTAAGCATTTTCTAGGCTACGGAGGCGGTGGCAATGCCGACAAGAAAGAGCTGATGGAAGACATTCTCCTTCCTCACGAAACAATAATCAGACTTGCAAAGAGTAAATCGCTCATGACTGGTTATCACACAGTTGATGGCGTTCATTGCGTTGCAAGCAAACAGCTTCAGCAAGGCATTCTTCGCGACTATCTGCACTACGACGGTATTATGGTGAGCGACTATGGCTCAATTGAGCAGATTGACGACAACATGAGCGATGTAGAGCGTGCAGCTGCTGCAATTAATGCTGGCAACGATGTTGATTTCCCAGAAGGAAACAGCTACAAGCATCTGCAAGAAGCTATAGACAAAGGTCTTGTGAAGCAAGAAACTCTTGAAAAAGCAGTAAAGCGCGTGCTTCGCTTGAAAGCAGAGCTTGGAATGCTCGACGAGAATCCAAAACTCTATCAGGAAGGCGATCTTAAGTTTGACACACCAGCTGAGCGCGAAACCGCATACAAGCTTGCCACTCAGTCAGTCGTTCTTCTTCAGAACAACGGCATCCTTCCTCTCAAGGAGCCAAAGAAGATTGCTCTCACAGGTCCTAATGCTCACAGCATGTGGGCAATGCTTGGCGACTACACATATCAGTCTATGCGCTTCTTCTGGAAGACATCAATTGAGGACGACATGCACCCACGCATCGTAAATCTCAAAGACGGAATGGAAAACCGCTTGCCAAAGGGATTCACACTCAGCTATTCGCGCGGTTGCGACTGGACAGAGAGCGTTGAGACACTTGTTGAGCAGAGCGGCGACCCTCGCGTAGCTTATCTCCACGACATTCAGAACAGAATGATTGACAGTGGTGAAGAAGCTAACATGGACGAAGCTGTGAAGATGGCAGCCGAGAGCGATGTGATTGTTGCAGCAGTAGGTGAGAACGCCATTCTCTGTGGTGAAAACCGCGACCGCACTACCCTTCGCCTTCCTGGTCAGCAAGAAGCATTCGTAGAGAAACTCATTGCCACAGGCAAGCCAGTGGTGCTTGTTATCTTTGGCGGACGCGCCCAAGTAATCTCAGGATTGGCAGAAAAATGCGCAGCAGTCATCCAGGCATGGTATCCAGGTGAAGAAGGCGGCAATGCTATTGCAGATATTCTCTATGGCAATGTGAGTCCTTCGGGCAAGCTGTCGGTAAGCTATCCAGCCGAAGAGCTTCATGAACCAATCTGCTACTCTTATGGCAAGGACGACAGTCGCATAGCTTATCCATTCGGATTTGGTCTCAGCTACACCACATTTGAGTACTCCGATCTCAAGCTCGACGAAAGCGCAGCCACCACTGCCGAGCAATTCTCGCTCTCATTCTCCATCAAGAACACAGGCTCTGTTGCAGCCGATGAGATAGCACAAATCTATGTATCTCCAACGGAAGCATCTCAGCCACTAAGCCCTATCAAGCTTCAGGGATTTGGACGCGTGCATCTCGAGCCAGGCGAGAGTAAGACTCTCCAGTTCGCTCTCTCACCACAGCAGCTCGGATACTACGACAACAATCAATGGACAGTTGCCCCTGGCAAGTTCACAATCAAGATTGGCGCTTCATCGGCAGACATCAAGCTCAGTGGCGACATTACCCTGTCGGGCAATTCAAACACAATGCCGCTCCGCACAAAGTATTTCGCAGAAATGACAAAATAACAAATTGACATAAAGACTCCAAAGAAAGCTCTATACGCATTTTTCCTTCTGAAAAAAGCTTAGGTAAAGGAAAAATATTAAAGATAGATAAAAATAAGACTTTGTTTTATCAGTCAAATTGTACAACATAGCTTAAAAAAATGCAACCTTCTCTGCAATAGAAGAGGTTGCATTTTTTATTTAGCAATTCAGTATGCTTTGAAACTATTTTCCAAAGGGAAACAGAGGGGGCGTTAGCATTACTGCTTTGCTCTAACCACTACTTTCTTCACGGATCCGTCGGACATTCGGACAATGTTGATGCCGCGCAGCGGAGAAGTGAGCTGGGTGCCGTTGATAGAGAAGATGGCTACAGGTGTTGCTGTTGCCGTTTGTGACAACTCTGGTTGCTCTACTCCTGTGATGATCTCCGATTGCTCTACGCTTGAGATAGTGTATCCAGTCTTGTGAGTGGATGAAACATGAATGTTGAAAATGAACTTGACTGTGGCGGTTTCCTTACCTCTCACATACTTCAGCGCCTGAGCGATGCTATAATCCTTTCCGTTGGTAAGCTTGCCTGGGTACTGACCAACGGTGAAAGTCATGCTAGAAGGATAGAATTCGGAATAGAGATAGCCATCAGCATAAGCAGAGCGGTTGCCTGTGGCATTGAACCAGTGTCCGTAGCCGTTGGCTGACGAAGCGGTGTTGCTGATTGTTCCGTTTGCATTGACAGCATAGAACATCACCTGGCCATCTTTTGGACCTGCAGATGTCCACGATTTCATCTTGGCAGCTATGTCATTTATTGGTGTTTGGAATGCAGTGGCAAGCACGGAAGCATCGTCGCCACCCACCTTGATGTCAATTGCAGGATAGTCTGTAGAAGACTTGGCGAAATAGACATCATACACAATCTTGGCATCGGTAATAGGAAGATCTTCGCTGATAACAGGAAGAATGTTTGGTGCGCCAAGGATATTGGAGCCTGTGAACTCTACCGTGTATGGCCATTGATCATCGTTTGATATGTTTGCGTCAAATGTTGTTATATCTTTTTCATCGTCTTTGTCCCACTTGTGCTGATAGTAAATCGAAGGCGCTGGAGACACCACCATGAAGAGGCGATCAACATTCTCTGGCACTTTGAAGCTCACTGTACATGAGCGAGAGCCAGTGCCTCCTTCTGCGCAATAGACAGAGTCTTCGCTGAAGTATTGGCGAGTGCCGTCATTGAGAAGAGCTACATAGCCAAGACGGAAACCGCGCTTAGAGTAGTTTGCTGTGCTATTGTAGTATTTCTTTGATTTTAAGGTAAAAATATCTGCTCCGTTAAAGTATTGCTTTGGGTCATCGGCTGCAAGAGGAGCGAGATTCTTGAGTGAAGTGAACTCGGTGGAGATCTCTGTTCCTGCTTCTGGCACAGCGAGAGGAATGATGTTAAAGCCTGTTGCCTGAGGGCAGCTGCTGTACGCCACTTGGTGCTTTGTACCACCAAGAGGAATGTAGTTGTAGGCGTATGTGCCAATGTAGTTTTTGGCTTCTTTGCGAGCAACATCAAGGTCGATAGTGGCCATCTTCATTGCATAGTCGAAGTACTCTTTGTAAAGCTGAGTAGCATCGTAATTCATGAGGCTCATAAAAACCTCATTGGCATCGGCAGCTGTGCTCATCTTGTGACGCCAAATCTTGCCAATGAAGTCAATTCCGTACTTCTCTGTCAAGTAGTAGTGCCACCAATATGACTGGTATCTGTGCCACTCATGAGTCATTGCCATATTATGAGAGATCTTGAAAAGATTCCAGCTCTGATCCCATTTCAGTTCAGGATATGACTGATTAGCTTGCCACTGAGCTGTCTGCTCCCAGAATGTAGAACCTACGCCGATTGGATCGTGGAATCCAGAATGACCGCCAATGTCAGAGTAGCACATGTATTGGAAAGAGTGACCAACCTCATGAGCCACAGAATGCCCTACTGGCTTGCAAGTGCTTGGGTTAAGCCACAAAGCGCCGATTGTGAAGTCGTAGCCACCACCATAGCAGGTCCATGTCTCTGTGTGGTTGACAAGAATCATCATCTTATATTTGCTCACCTTCGATTTTGCCTCGTCGCAGAATGCAAGCTTGCCCACATTGAGGGCGTAGAAAGACTCAGCCTTCTTCAAAAGGTCGTCGATGTCAACATTGTAGAATCCTGTCACTTTTGTTGGCTCTTTCTCATAGTATTTGTCCCAGTAGCAGATGAAGTTCTCACTCTCCTTCGAGCGAGTCTTAGACCAAGTGTACTTCC
>JAGHVC010000226.1 GCA_018064505.1 Candidatus Minthosoma caballi
TTGCAATCTGCAGATTGCTAATAAGTTGAATAGGGTGGTTCCTGTTATTTAATTAGTTTGTCTTCCGTTTATTCCTTTTTCCTCATTCCTACCTCCCCACTGATATTTTTGCTTGCAATTTGCAGATAACTAATAAGTTGAATAGGGTTGTTCCTGTTATTTAAATAGTTTATCTTCCGTTAATTGCAATAATAAAATAAGTGGGGAAGTGAAGTTAGTCTCTTGGGTTAGTCTCTTGGATCTGTTTCTAGGGGTGGTCTTTTGTGGTAGTCTTTGTCTTTTTTTACCACACATCCGCTTCTACAAGCACATCGAAATCGTCTTGGGTGAAGTTGTAGCCGCATTTCTCGGCAGTTGAGCGGATGAATTCTTGCTCTTCAGGAGTGATGAGGGTGTTGCCGTTGAGCATGTCGTAGTAATGTGTGTTGGAGAATGCTGAATGAAGGATTTTGTAAACTCGACGAGTGTCTTCGTTAATGGCATCCATGCGAGAGCGGAATCCGATTGCGTAGATAATCTTTTTTCTGCTGTCTCTGAATGCTGGACATTCACCATCGTTCTTCTCTATTGCAAGAGGATTGACAATCCTTATTAGAAGTTGGTCGCCTTTGTTGTTTTTTGCTTCAATTGCTCTATGGCAGTGATCACAAAGTGGACAATCGCTTTTAAGACAAAGGGCATAGTTTTCTGGCTTTGCTTTTGCCTTCTTTATTAGTTCTTGAGTGCTATATACCTTATACATATACTTTCTGCTCTGGTTTTAGTTATTTTTTAATTATTTATGATTTTATATTTACCTACTTACCCTTTTTGCTGTAAGTAGCTTAATATTAGATGGTTGTGGAGGGTAAGTGTGCATGCTGACACTTACCCTATACTTACCTGACACTTACCCCTCGCTAATGAGTTCCTTCTTGTATTTGATAAGCGGAACTGCATAGTAGAGGCGACGATTGTGTTCAAGTTTCTGTTCAAATCCAATCTCCTTGAATGTGCGTCCGAGACAGATTTTTGTTTTGTGGTCAACCTTTATTAGTGGGTATTGAGAGCTTACAATCTCAGCAATAGTGTTGAGAGTCATTGCTTTTACCTTTTCCGATTCGTTCGGGATACGGAAACACGCTCTGACGATGTCTTCAATGTCTGGTTGGTGCTGGAATTGAATGTTTGCTTTTTGAATGTCGAGAGTCTCTTCATTTGTAAACCAATAACGCTTCTTTCCTTCACGCACCTCGAAAAGCAATTGAGCATAGAGTTGTTCGTAGTCAATATCTGTCTCATTGTCAATGAGGTGTCCTTCGGGGATGCTGATACAGATGTAGCGACGCGAGCCAGTAGGATCATTCAATGGATGAGGATTGTTGGTGGTGGCGATGAATGAAGCAAATCGCTTGCGATCCAATTGTGAACGCCCATAGATAGGACGGCCATTCACCTTGCTTTTTGAGAGAGTTTGCTTCAGTTCCGAATGCTGAGAATGGCGAATCTGGTCAATCTCGTCAATGTTCACTAACATGTTGTTTGTCAATGCCATTTCCTTGTCGTGCTTGTTGGCGAGGTTGATGTGGTCGAGATAGAAACAGCGGAGATGTGCAGGCAGCATACGCTGGCAGAATGTTGACTTGCCGCAACCTTGAGGTCCGATGAGAGTTGGCACGCACTCGTTACCGTGCATTGTGTCCATGCCCATCCAGTGAGCTACTGCAGAACGCATCCACACATTCATCCAGTACACCTGTTCGCTTCTCACTCCTGGCAATCGTGAGATGAAGTCCACCACACGATCATTGCCGTCCCATTCAGGCAAGCTTTCAAGCCAGTCTCTTGCAGGGTCGAATGTGGGCGTTTCCTCAGAAAAGATGAGCATTTCCACATGGTGTTTGTGTCTTTTGAGGTCGGGCAACGCAATCTCAGCACAACGCAAGATGCTGTTCATCGCTTTTTCTGTGATAGGGCGGAAGCCATCGTTGCAGATGCCGGAATTGTTGCTATTGATGCTCTCGCTCTCCATGCGGGAGTTGAGAATCTTGAACTCAACCTTGCCACTGAGTTCGTTGTGGCGGAACTGGTAGTTCTCCATCAGGAATTGCTCAATCAGCAGTTTTGCCTGAGCAGCGCTCGACTTGGTGTCAAGCAGCATAGAAGAAATAGGATAATTGTCTTCCATAATTCTGGTTCATTTTTTGAAATATTAAACATTTATTAAAATAATGGTTTCATAAGGGTGTTGTTCCCCAATGCTGATGCAAATTTAATACTTTTTTCATCGATTTGCAAGTTTTGGATGCATAAAATGAGAGAAAAGAAATAGGCGAATTTGGGTATTTTCAGTCCTGTTAGTCTTGTGTTTCGCCCGTAATGTTGTTCCGGCAACGGCCGTAATAGATTTACGGTTCGTCCGTAATATTATTCCGGTAGTTTTGGAAAAAAAATTACGGAAGAGGGAATAATGGTGATGAAATAAGCGATTAGTGGAAATGATGAAAGGGAAAAATATGGGGGGAGATTGGAAGATGGGTGAAATGGATTATGAGTAAAAGAGTTGGAACTCCTTTGAATACTTTTGAACTCTTTTGATTTTTTTTGAACTCTTTTGATTTTTTTTGAACTCTTTTGAATTCTGTTGATCTGATTGGAAGCTATTAGGGGGGATTTGAGATGGTTGGAAGTGATTAGAGGTGAATAGAGGGGAGGTTGAAGGTAAGTGTTGGTGGGGGTACTTACCCTTTGAAATGGAGTGAGCATCAGATGGTTAGGAGGAAATGGGTAAGTGGGTAAGTAGAAACTGGTAAAAAGTTAAAAATGTGGGAAATGGGGGGCAAAAGTGAGAAAAACTGCTACTTCTTCGTTTGTTTTGTACAAATTCCTTATCTTTGTTGAAATTTTTAGAATTAATGCTATGAATGATAGTTATATAAATGGCTTGTTGGATTTCATAAACTGCTCTCCTGTGAATTTCTGGGCAGTGAAGAGTGCGGTTGAGTTGCTAGAGGCAAATGGTTTCGAAAGGTTTGATGCCGCTTTGCCTATTGGGAAATGCAATGCAGGAGATAAGTTTTATGTGACGAAGAATGACTCTTCTGTCTATGCATTTAAGATTGGTAAGAAAGCTGTAGCTGAGAATGGGTTCCACATAATTTGTGCTCATAGTGATTCTCCAACATTTAGAATTAAGCCTAATCCTGAGATTGTGAGTGGCGTTGCTGATGGCGGATGCATTGTGAGGCTTAACACAGAGGTGTATGGCGGTGCTATCTTGAACACTTGGTTTGATAGGCCATTGAGCGTAGCAGGCAGAGTGATGTTGCGAACAGATAATCCAATGGAGCCAAAGTCTGTGCTTGTGCGTATAGAGCGCCCATTGATGCAGATTAGTAATCTTGCTATTCATTTTAACCGCCAAGTGAATGATGGGGTTAAGCTGAGCAAGCAGAAAGATACACTGCCTATATTGGCGCTTGTGAATGATAGGCTTGAGGCTGATAATGCACTGCTGAAGGTTGTGGCGAAAGAAGTGGGGGGTGAGGTCGGTGATGTAATAGACTTTGATTTGTACTTGTATGATACAACGCCTGCATGTACATTTGGATTGAGCAATGAATTTATTTCTGCTGGCAGAATTGATGACCTCAGCATGGTGCATGCAGGACTTACTGCTTTGATAAATTCTGATGAGTTGCCAGAGACAACGCAAGTGTTGGCTGTTTTTGATAATGAGGAAACAGGCTCGCAGACGAAGCAAGGGGCTGGCAGCCCATTCTTGAGTCATCTTATCCGGAGAATTGTGATGGCTCAGGGCGGTGATTGGGACTCATATTGCAGAGCAATAGAGAAGGCGTTTATGATTTCTGCTGACAATGCTCATGCATGGCACCCTAATTATTCGGAGAAATATGACCCAACAAACCATCCTGTTCTGGGAGGAGGACCTGTGATAAAGTTCAATGCAGCCCAGAAGTATGCAAGTGATGCTCAGTCGGCAGCGGTGTTTGCTCAGATATGTGAAAGAGCAGGAGTGCCTTATCAACGCTTTGTGAATCATAGCGATGTAGCAGGTGGAAGCACTTTGGGAAATATCCTCGCCTCTTCTTTGCCAATGAGAGGGGTGGATATGGGTAACCCAGTTCTGGCAATGCACAGCGTCAGAGAGACAGCATCGGTGAAGGATCATGAGTATTGCATAAAGGCATTTATTCAATTCTATAATTTATAACACTCAATCTATATGAATTGGCTTGAGCGCATTCAAAACATGAAGATAGCCCTTGTTCTTGTTGCAATAATCATTGCAATAGGATCATTGCTTACATCCAATTATCTCATCACAGATTTGCAACATGAAGAGAAGAACAGGATGGAGGTGTGGGCTGAGGCTATGCGCTCATTGAATGCTGCCGACGAAAATACCGACTTGAATCTTGTGCTCAAGGTTATAAATGGCAACAACAACATTCCTGTTATTGTGGTTGATAATCATGGCCAGGCAATGTCGTACAGAAACATCAACAAGACTTTTGAGGCAGAGGAGGATTCAATTGCTTACCTTAGTCGCCTTGCAAAGCAGTTCATGCAGGAAGGCAGGGTGATTCGTATCGATTTGCCAGAAGACTATAATCCAGGGGATTACATCAATATTTGCTATGACGAATCGCTTATGCTTCGCCGATTGGCTGTTTATCCATACATACAGCTGGGTGTTGTGGTCATCTTTGTTTTGGTGGCTATATTTGCGTTGTTTGCAACTATGCGTGCTGAGCAAAATAAGGTTTGGGTTGGCTTGTCGAAAGAAACTGCACATCAGCTCGGCACTCCAATCTCATCGCTTATGGCATGGAACGAGATCCTGAAAGACTCATATCCCGATGATGTGCTTTTGCCTGAAATGGAGAAAGACATCAAGCGACTGGAAAGAATTGCAGAGCGCTTCTCAAAGATAGGCTCCATCCCAGAGCCAAAGCCAGAGGACTTGACAGATGTGCTGAATAGGGTGGTGCTTTACATGGAAAAGCGCTTTGGCAGCAAGGTGACTTTCACAGTTCATTTCCCTGACGATTCGGTAATCGTGAACCTTATTTCGAGCCTCTTTGAATGGGTGGCAGAGAATCTCTGCAAGAATGCCATTGATGCAATGGAGGGATCGGGCTCGATAGACATCTATGTTGGTGAGGAAGAGTCGCTTGTGTATGTGGAATTTTCGGATACAGGCAAGGGAATAGCAAAGTCAAATTTCAATTCAGTGTTCAAGCCAGGTTTCACAACCAAAGAGCGAGGATGGGGATTGGGCCTTTCTCTTGCAAAGCGCATTGTTGAGGAATACCACAAAGGTAAGATATTTGTAAAAGACTCTCAGCTGGGAGTGGGAACAACATTCCGAGTTGAATTGCCAAAATAGCATTAGAAATAAAAAGAAAAAAGAATATGAACAATATGAACAAGAAAAGAATGATTGTAAATTCATTGTGTAAATTGCTTATTATAAGCATTTTAGCAATGTGTTGCCCAACAAATGCCTTTGCAGCATCTTGGAAAGATGTCACAGAGTTTACTCTTGATAATCCAAGCTTTGATAGCGGCAACATTAATGGCTGGAATATAGATGTCAGCTCGTATCAGAATGGCGGCTATCAAGGTGCTTGGTATAGTAATGATGCGGAAGGAGTGTGGATAAGCGGTTTTGTTGAAGTGTGGCGCCCAGCTCCAGGCATTCTTGGCGATGGAACTATAAGTCAGACAGTTACGCTGCCTAAAGGCAAATATCGTCTTCACACAGATGCAATTGCGGTGTATCAAAGCGGTTGGAATTATGGAGGTGAAGGTGTAAGCCTTTTTGCAAAACAAGTCGATGGTACAGTCACTTCCATAGAAATGGCAACAGGCAACAACTCGCCACAGCATTTCATGTTGGAATTTGAAGTGAAGCAAGCAGGCGATATTATGCTTGGCATCATGATAAGCAACACCGAGGACAACTGGGTTGCTGCCGACAACTTCGTGCTTGAAATGGATGAAAGCTCAATTGTCAGTGCCACAAGCATAAGCGTCAATCCATCTTCATTGACAATGTCGATAGGCGATGAAGCACAGATCACCCCAGTGTTCACTCCTTCCAATGTTTCGTTCAAGAAATGTGAGTATAGCTCTGATGATGAGAGTGTTGCGAAAGTGAATGCAGATGGCGTAGTCACTGCCTTTGGCGTAGGAACAACAAATATCAGGATTACATCAAAAGCATACCCAATTCGCGTGCAGTCGTGCAAGGTGCAAGTGAAAGCTGCAGAATATGTGCCAGGAGCTATTGTTATTAATGAGATTCAGGCAAGCAATATTGATATGTTCCTCGATCCATCCATGAACTATGGCTCGTGGATTGAGCTTTACAACTCAACCGATAAGTCATGCGGTCTTGCGGGACTGTATGTCTCTGATGATCCAGCGAACCTGAAGAAGCACAAATTGGCTTACAATATCGGTTCTGTACCAGCTCATGGCTACAAGAATATTTGGTTTGACCACTATGGCATCTGGAAAGAGGGTGAGCTCAAGCAGGTTGACTTCAAACTCGATTATGAAGGTGGCACGATCATCATCAGCGATGGAGCAACTATCATTGCTCAGCAAGACTACCCTCAGGCTGTTGGTCGCACAAGCTATGCTCGCACTAAAGATGGAGGCTCGGAGTGGGCAACATCTGCCACACCAACTCCGGAGCAAAGCAACGCTGGTATGTCGTTTGCTGAGACGCAGCTTCCAATGCCTGTAGTAGATACCGATGGAAAGCTGTTCAGTGGTTCATTGCAAGTGAGAGTCACCGTGCCATCTGGCGCAACTCTTAAATACACAACTGACGGAACAGTGCCAACCGCAACAAATGGACAAGAATCGAAGAATGGGGCGTTTACTGTTTCAGAATCAACAGTCTATCGTTTCCGTCTGTTCCAGAATGGCTATCTTCCGTCTGATGTCGTGACTCGTTCTTACATCAACGACGACTCCAATCTTCCTGTCATTTCTGTTGTGACAGAAAGAGATAATATTTATAGCAAAGAGCGCGGATTGTTTGCCAAAGGTCCTAATGGCCGTCCAGGCAACGGACAGAATGATAATTGCAACTGGAACATGGAATGGGATCGCCCAGTAAACTTTGAGTACATCACAGAGAACAATGAGTATGCACTTTCTCAG
Organism: Candidatus Minthosoma caballi; assembly: GCA_018064505.1. Lineage (GTDB taxonomy): Bacteria > Bacteroidota > Bacteroidia > Bacteroidales > Bacteroidaceae > Minthosoma > Minthosoma caballi. The sequence continues at coordinate 7,183 of JAGHVC010000226.1, forward strand.
GAGGTTGACATGTCGATGTGCGGAGGCTGGAGCCGTGCCAACTCTCCTCATTCATTCAAGCTCAAAGCAGCCAAGTATTATCAAGGCAACAACTCCCTCGACTATCAGTTCTTTGAAGAAAAGCCATTCCTGAAGCATAAGGTGCTGCAGATTCGCAATGGCGGCAGTGGCGACAGACTCAAGGACGCATCGCTGCAAGAAATAATGCGTCGCAGCGGTCTCAACATCGACACTCAGTCGTGGAAGCCTGTGCGTGTTTACATCAATGGAGAGTTCTATGCTAATTTGAATATGCGTGAGCCAAACAACAAGCACTTCGCCTACGCCAACTATGGCATAGACACCGACGAGATGGATCAGTTCGAGATGTCGCCAGACTCAGGCTATGTGCAGATGGCAGGCACAAAAGAGTCGTTTGACAAACTGATTGAACTTAGCTATGATGCAAGTGATAGCAATACTTACGAAGAAATAGGCAAACTGCTTGATATTGATGAATATATCAACTACATGGCTGCAGAGCTTTATCTTGGAAACTGGGATTGGCCGCAGAACAATGTGAAAGGTTTCCGCGATCAGACAGATGGACGATTCCGCTTTGTCGTGTATGACCTTGACGGTGCTTTCAGTGCAGATCTCAACACCTTCCGAGGAAAGAAATACTATACATTCGACTCTCTTCGCGGCGAGGATGGATTGGGCAATTCATTGTGGAATTCACGCATCAGCGAAGAGATAGAAATAGTCACTCTCTTCGAGAACATGCTCCAGAACGAAGACTTCCGCCGTCGCTTTGTCGATGCCATCTGTGTGATGGGTGGTTCTGTTTTCCACCCAGACTATGTGTATGAGGTGGCACATGAGATGTCGCAGACGATGAACTACGGCTCAGGCACCAGCATCAAAAACAACTTCACAGGCCGTCAGGCTAATATTGCCTCACAGTTGCAGTGGGGTGTTTACGACTTCGGAGTGGATGGCATTGAGCAGCAAGAGGTGGCATTGAGCAGCAATGTTGATGGCGCACAGATTCATGTCAACGACACCCCTGTTCCTATGGGACGCTTTGAAGGTATGCTCTATCCTCCAGTCACAGTCAAGGCATTTGCACCAGTAGGCTACTCATTCAAGGGATGGCGATTAGCATCCGGTTCTCTTGGTTCAGGCGAGACATCGTCGGTGTTCGGCAAGGGCAGCACTTGGTATTACTATGACGAAGATGGCGGTGTCAGCGGCTCTGCATGGAAAAGCTCTGTTATCTCCAGCTGGAAGTCAGGCAAGGCACCTATTGGCTATGACACCAACTATTATAAGGACATCAGCACTTGGGTGGACAACTATCCTTTGCAGACATACTATGTGGCAAAGTCATTTACCATCAGCAATGCTGCCAGCACAGACAAGTATGTGCTCGACTATACAGTTGACGACGGCATGGTGGTTTATGTCAATGGCAAGGAAGCAGGACGATACAACATGACAAACGGAAATGTTGATTTCAACACCAATGGTGGCTGGGCACAAGGCAACCCAGACAGCGGCAAGATGGAGCTCCCAGCAAGTTTGTTCAAGAATGGAGTTAACACAATTGCAGTCGAGGTGCATAACTACTTCAATCCTTCATCTTCAGATATCTACTGGGATGCAGCCCTTCTCCGCACAGTGCAGACGGGTGGTGCAGAGACCGTAAGCTATGTGAGTACAAAACCAGAATACAAGATTCCAGAAGGAAGTTCGCTCAGCCTTGTGGCAGAATATGAGCCATTGCCAGAGTCAGGGCTTGCTGAGAGTGTTGCCTACCCAGTTAAAGTGAATGAGGTGAGCGCAGGCAACACAATGTATGTGAGCGACTACTTCAAGAAAGACGACTGGGTAGAGCTCTACAACACAACAGACCAGCCAATCGACATTGCTGGCATGTATCTTTCCGACAATGAGGCAAAGCCTCAGAAGTTCCAGATTCCTGACAATGATGACCAGCAGACTGTCATTGCTCCTCACAGCCACCTCATCGTGTGGGCAAGCAAGCGCGACAACATCGGTGAGCAGATTCATGCAAGCTTCAAGCTCAGCAATGCCGATGGCGAGAAAGTGATACTCACAAGTGCCGATGGCAAGTGGCACGACATTCTCTCATACACCACTCACGATGGCAAGGAGTCTGTCGGACTTTATCCTGACGGCGGCAAGGAAGTCTATTCAATGCAGTTGCCAACTATAGGCAAGGCAAACACAGTCACTTCGTTTGCAAAATACCTCTACACAAGCACTTACGATCCTGTGATAGACGATGACGATGAACCATCCTTCACCCTCAATCTCACCGAAGGCTGGAACTGGATGTCACATCCTCTCGAGCGCAATGTGGCAATAGCGGAAATCAACGAGCAGGCACTCCGCATTGTTGGCAAGGATGCAGAAACTGCTAAGAATGCAGCCAACACATGGACAGGCACGCTCACTGAGCTTGCACCAACATCATCATACAAAGTGCAGATGGCAGCCGACGCATCGTGCAAGCTCACGGGCAATTACTTCGCCGACGGCAACACAATAGCTCTTGCCAAAGGCTGGAACTGGATAGGCTATCCTGTCAATGCCACACAGAGCATTGCGGAAGCACTCAGCAAGTTCACGCCTTCCGAGGGCGACATCCTTGTCGGACAAGACGGCTTTGCAACCTACGAGAACGGCACATGGAGCGGTTCGCTCGAGATGCTCACACCAGGCACAGGCTACATGTACAAAGCCATCTCGCCACGCTCCCTCGCATTCACATCGTCAGCATCATCCTCTGCAAAAGCACGCTTCCATGCTCAGCCAGCCACACCATGGACAGCCTCGTCGGCATCCCATCCTGATGTGATGGGCGTCGTAGCTCGCATTGTGGCAAATGGCGCAGAAGCAGAAAGCGGAGCATACAGCATAGGCGCATTCACCGAGTCGGGCGAGTGCCGTGGACTTGGTAAGTACATCGACGGCAAGCTCTTCATCACTATCTTTGGCGACGGCAATCAGCAAGAGACAATCCACTTCCTTGCAGCATCTGCATCAACAAGCATTGTGTATGAAGTAGCAGAAACGCTCCTCTTCGCATCCGATGTGAAGGGCAGTCGCAAGGCTCCGTTCACCCTCACCCTTGGCGCATCCACAGGCATAGCATCAGCCAAGTCAAGCGCAGCACTCTCGTCGCTCACATACTATACCCTTAGCGGAGTCAGCACAGGCTCAGACAAGAGCACTCTTGCCCCAGGCGTGTATGTTGCTAAGTATGTGTTGAAGGACGGAAGCGTGATTACGAAGAAAGTAATTAAGAATTAGCAGTTCCCATCCTTTGGTATCTACTCCCCTCCTAGGAGGGGCACGGGGGGAGGGTCTTGGTCTTTTATCATGGCACTATCAAACATAGAAAAGCATTACAACAAGCACAAGGAAGACCAGCGATTGCAGCAAAGGCACGGCATTGTTGAGTTTGAAACTACAATGCACCACCTGCATCGTTTCTTGCAGCCAGGCCAGACGATACTCGACATTGGCGCTGGCACGGGTCGATACACCTCAGCCCTCATGGCAGAAGGCTACACTGTGAAAGCCGTTGAGCTTGTGCGCCACAACATCGATGTGTTCCTCAAGCGCGAGCCATCAGCCGATGTGGTGCAGGGTGATGCACGCAGCATGCCGTTCCTTCCCACAGCTTCTGCCGATGTCACGCTTCTGCTCGGCCCCCTCTACCATCTCTTTGGTGACGAAGAAAAGCTCAAGGCACTCAACGAGGCAAAGCGAGTCACCAAGCCTGGCGGGGTGATCTTCGTGGCATATCTGATGAACGAATACAGCATTCTGTCCTATTGCTTCGACGAAGACCGCATCACCGACCTGATGGAAAGGGGGGTCGTGGACAGCGACTTCCACATTCGTGCAAAAGCAGATGAGCTTTATGACTACATTCGTCTTGAAGATATCGACCGACTCAATGCCGCCGCAGGACTGGAGCGAGTCACCATATTCTCTCCCGATGGCGCCGCCGACTATATGCGCACACGCCTCAATCGCATGAGCGACGCAACCTTCGCTCGCTTCTTGGCATATCAGAAGTGCATATCCGAGCGTTCCGACCTCATAGGAGCAGGAAGCCATACTGTTGATGTGGTGAGATGCCCTCTTTAGCGAAAATGAGAAAATGAGAAAATAAGAAAAAGAGCTGGAAGCACCAAGCTTTTTGTTATGTTCACATCGCTGAGGTAGCGAGTCAGTTTTAGTGTCAATTTGCTCATGATGTATGTTAAAGGTTAAAAGACTCTCCCCCGCCCCCTCCCTGCGAGGGAGGGGAGTAATTACCAAAGGAACCTATCGACTTCCCACCCTCTAGTATCTACTCCCCTCCATGAAAGGGTAGCGACCGTTAAGAAGCGTGACTAAATGTCACGGTTTAGGAAGCGACCGAAGTGAGTAATCACGAGGACGGGCCTCGTAGAGGGGCAAGGGGGAGGGTCTGCAAGGGGGCTGGTCTGTTGCTATTTCTCACGCCTTTACTGAAGCGCTTCGTATGCCGTATGTGAAGCGGTTTGTACGCCTTGTATGAATGGCTACTCTTACCCTATAAGAAAGACATTCAGTAGTCGGACACAAACACAATGCTCTTTCGCTCCGAATTGCGAGTGCAAAGTTAATGCATAAAAAAAGGGATTACAAGGAATAATCTGTTCGGTATCGCAATTTTTGCGATATCGCCATATCCCCTCTCATTTTCTAATTTTCTCATTTTCGCTTTCCTCGCCCCCCTTATATATAT
>JAGHVC010000071.1 GCA_018064505.1 Candidatus Minthosoma caballi
TCATGAAGTCCATGTCCATTGTGTCCCAAGGAATCTCAGCGTTGTACTGAGTGTGGAAGTGAAGGAGTGGCTTCTGGAGAGCCTGAAGACCCTTAATCCACATCTTTGCAGGAGAGAATGTGTGCATCCAAGTGATAACACCAACGCACTTCTCGTCATTGTTTGCAGCCTTCATTACAGCTTCAACTTCGTTAGAAGAGTTTGCTGTACCCTTATATACTACCTTGATTGGGATGATGCCAGAGTTGTTGAGACCTTCAACCATCTCCTGAGAGTGTCCATCAACGATTTTTACTGTTTCGCCTCCGTAGAGCAACTGAGCACCAGTAACCCACCAAAGTTCAATGTTTTCAAATGCTTTCATACTTTTGATTAGTTATTTGTTAGTATTTTGTTTATTATCAGTTTTAGTCAGTTAAGCATTAGTGCTTCTGTCCCTTTTGTCCGTAATAAGCATTAGGACCGTGCTTGCGGTTGTAGTGTTTCTCCACGAGGAGTGGATTCATTGTTGTCATTGGGTTTACGCTGTAAGAGATGAATGCCATCTTAGCTACCTGTTCCATAACCTTTGCGTTGTAAACGGCATTGTCTGGTGAAGTGCCCCAAGAGAATGGTCCGTGGTTCTTCACGAGAACAGCTGGAGTGTGATCTGGATTGATCTTGCGAATGTTGAGAATCTCATCAACGATTACATTGCCTGTTTCAAGCTCGTATTCACCTTCAACCTCTTCCTTAGTCATATCGCGTGTGCAAGGGATTGCTTTATAGAAGTAATCTGCATGAGTTGTTCCGATGTTAGGAATGTCTTGTCCAGCCTGAGCAAATGCTGTAGCATATGTTGAGTGAGTATGAACAACGCCCTGAATGTTAGGGAATGCCTTGTAAAGCACAAGGTGTGTAGGTGTGTCTGATGAAGGATTGAGCTCACCTTCGACAACTTTACCAGACTCAAGGTCAACAACAACCATATCAGATGCCTTCATGTCATCGTAGCTAACGCCTGATGGCTTGATAACAACAAGACCTTTTTCACGATCGATACCAGAAACATTACCCCATGTGAAGATAACGAGTCCTTGCTTAACCAAATCAAGGTTAGCCTTAAATACTTTTTCTTTGAGTTCTTCTAGCATAGCTTTTTGATATTTAGTGAGAATTATTATGTTATAATTTATTATATGTGGTCAATCTGTTGATTGTAAAATTCTTATTTGGAATTGGTGAACTCATAAAGAGTTGCACCGCGTTTTGATGATCCTTTGTCTATCAATTCCGTTGCATGTATATACTCTTTCTCTGCAATAGAACGACGGAAATTGCGCTTGTCAATCTGAATACCAAGAATGCATTCATACAAAGATTGAAGCAAGCTAAGTGTGAAATATCGAGGGAGTAAATTTTGCCCGATAGGTTTGTTCTTGATGTTCTCTCCAATTACTTGTCGAGCTTTATTAACCATTTCATTATGATCAAAGCAAAGTTTAGGCATGTGATCAACATCTACCCATTTTGCATTATGAATCTCAGATAAATGGCTGTCGTAATTATCTGCATTTATGAGCGCATAGTAAACAATTGAAATTACTCGTTCTCCTGGATCACGCTCTACTTCGCCAAAAGCACCGAGTTGTTGCATATAAACATTGTCCATTCCGGTGAATATCTTTAGTATTCGCTGAGCAGAAGTGTCAATGCTTTCGTGTTTTTCAACAAAACCTCCAATTAATGACATTTCACCTTTGCCTGGGCTATAAGGTCGCTGCTGAACCAACAACTTTAGTCGCCCATCAACGAATCCGAAGATTACGCAATCCACGGATACGAAGAATTTTGACTGTGATGAATAGTTTGTCATTAATTGGAGGTTATTATATTTAATAATGTGTCAGTCTAATAGATTACCAGAGAAGGATGTAAAGCACGAGAGTGATAAAGCAAATGCCAATTGTGCCGTAAGTGTATCCTCGCGTAGTCTTGAAGAGAGAAAGGTCAACAGGAAGAGCCTTTGGATCCATCTTTGTAGATGTTGAGTTGCTATAGAGCCATACAGCATTGCAGCCAACAAGAACACCGAAGAAGATGAATGCCTGGAAGCCTATGTCATTGAGATATGTTGTGAGCTCTGTGCTGTTACCCATAACTACAACCACGATTGCAGCAATGATTACAGCAATACCGATTCCGCCGAGAACCTTTGCCCACTTCATCATAGCCTTAACATCCTTCTGTTCAGGAGTATCGCAGTGGATGAACTTCTTGTCGATAAGAGAAACGATGATGAAGAATGAAACTACGATGATGAAGATATAACCTGCACGGAACTGGAATGCAACATCAGGTAATGCGAACTTGAAGATTACGCCAAGTGGGATAGTGATGATTGCAGTAAGTACTGCTGCAAGTGAGCTTGAACGCTTCCAAAGAAGTCCAAGGCCAAACACAGTAATGATACCAGGGTAAATGAAACCTGAATACTCCTGAATGTACTGGAATGCCTGGTCAAGGCTGCCAAGGAGAGGCTGAGTTGCTACGAGAGCAATCAAAAGGGCACATACAGAAACAACACGACCTACATTTACAAGCTTCTTGTCACCTGCGTTCTTGTTGATGTACTTCTTATAGATATCCATTGTGAAGAGGGTAGAAGTACTATTGAACATTGATGCGAGTGAAGAAATGATAGCAGCAGCAAGGGCAGCAAATGAAAGACCCTTAATACCCGTAGGAGTAAAGTTACGGATAAGCCATGGATAAGCGTCATCAGATTTCTCGATGATACCGCCAAGCTTCATCTGATCGATGAGTTCTGGGTGATGCTGGAAGATGTAGCATGCGCAAATACCAGGGAGTACAACGATGAATGGGATGAGAATCTTGAGGAAACCAGCGAAGATGAGACCCTTCTTTGCCTCGTCGATGCTCTTTGCAGCAAGACCCTTCTGGATGATGTACTGGTTAAAGCCCCAATAGCCGAGGTTTGTCAACCAAACACCGCCTACAACAGCTGCGATACCAGGAACATTAGCAAATGCGCTTTCGTTGTGAGACTCTTGAATGATAAGATGGAAGTGTGGGTCTGTTGCATTTTCGCCAGTTGTCATTTCCTTGTAAATATTTGCAAGTGCGCCAAATGCATCAGTGCCAAATACATTACCGATTTCAGCGAGAGCAACATAAGCTGTTACAAGACCACCGCCTACGAGGAAAGTTACCTGCATAACATCAGTCCATGCAACAGATGCAAGACCGCCGTAAATAGAGTAAACACCGGCAATTACGAACAAACCGAATACGATAAGCATACGGATGCTGATTTCCATACCCATAATTTCAACTGCAAGTCCCTGAAGACCAAGAATCTGCTCGATAGCAAGAGCTCCAAGCCATGCAACAGAAGTAAGGTTGACGAATACATAAAGTACAAGCCAGAGGATAGAGAATGCAAGACCTACGCCGTCATTGTAACGCTCACGAAGGAACTGAGGAATAGTGAAAATCTTGCGCTCAATCATAACAGGAAGCAAGAACTTACCAATTACGATAAGAGTTACAGCAGCCATTACTTCGTATGCTGCAATTGCAATACCGTCAGCGTAGCCTGTACCTGACATACCGATGAACTGCTCAGCAGAAATGTTAGCAGCAATGAGAGAAGCACCTACTGCCCACCAAGTAAGAGTGTTACCAGCGAGGAAGTAGTCGTTTGCGCTCTTCTCCTTACCATCTTTGTCGCGGCTAAGGAACATACCCAGGCTCACGAGCAAGATGATGTAAACAACCAAAATGATAAGGTCAATGGTCTCAAAACCAGAATTGCTTATCGCTTCGGCAATGCTCATTTGTGAATTCATTGTTTTGTTTGAGAGATTTTAGTTAGTATATAAATTAATTTGATTTATCATGAGAAATTCTCAGAAGGGTGTTTTTGTTAACATCCTTCCGAGAATCATTTGTGATGATTTACTTCTCTACAGAGAAAACAAACTTGCAATAGCTGTGATATGGCTTGTCAGGAGTGATGAATGGATTTGAATTCTCCCAACCTGGCATTGTGTACTTGTTTGGCGAGTCAGGATATTTCTGAGACTCGAGGCAAATAGCGCAATGCTTCTGGTACTTGATGCCACCCTTACCAGGACGAGTGCCATCCTGGAAGTTTGCTGAGTAGCACTGGATGCCAGGCTCGTTAGTGTAAACATCCATTTTAATTCCAGAGCGTGGGTCGCTGAGTGTGACTGCGATTTCATTTTGGTTGCCATTTGTGTTCAAGCACCAGTTGTGGTCATAACCTCCGCCAGCCTTAACGAGTTGGTCGTCATCAGAGTTAATGTCCTGTCCGATAGCCTTAGGAGTACGGAAATCAAATACAGTTCCTTCAACAGGTTTGATCTCGCCTGTAGGAATGAGGAAGTCATCACCAGGAGTGAAGTTGTCTGCATTCACATAGAGGATAGATTCGTCAACAGTCTTATTGAGGTCGCCAGAAAGGTTGAAGTAAGTGTGGTTAGTCATGTTGATGACTGTTGGCTTATCTGTTGTTGCATCATAGTTGATAACGATCTCATTGTTGTCAGTGAGCTCAAACTTAACTGTAGCAGTAAGGTTGCCAGGGAATAAGTTATCGCCATCAGGAGACTCACGCTTGATAGTAAGTGAGTTGCTTGTTGATTCAACAACATCGTAAACTTGATACTGCCAGCCAGTGAAGCCGCCATGGAGAGAAGCGTGGTCATTGTTGTTCAATTCAAGCTTTACCTCTTCGTCAGAACCTGGAGCTTTGTATGTGCCTCCATCGATACGGTTTGCATAGCGTCCAACAGAGCATCCATAGTCTGTTTCGTAGTTCCAAGGGAAGTAGTTCTCAACTTTGTCGAATCCGCATGCAACATCAACAAATTCGCCTGCCTTGTTTGGCACCATGATACTTACGATGCGTCCACCAAAGTTGGTGATGCAAACTTCCATACCGTTGGCATTTGTCAAAGTGTAGAGATTCACTTGCTTTGCATTTGCTGAATCTGCAATGAATGCTTTTGCTTCAGAGTCGTAAGCAACAGCAATGCATGTGTCATAGTCTGCAGGATTGATGCCAGACTTAGTGAGCTCTGCCTGTTGAGCAGGCTTCTCAACACACGCACAAAGGAGTGCCAAAGTAGCGGCACCTCCCATCAAAACTGATTGGATTTTTTTCATAATTGGGGTTAGAAATGTATTAGTTTATAAACTTTTGTTCAAATTTCGTGAATTTTAAGTTTTTTTTACCTGCAAAAAACATGTTTTATAGCATAAAGTGTGTGACTGACACTTATTTCTGCCATAATAAAGAGAAAATATCTATTTTCTATGCATTTTTATGCAAAAAAATAAAGAGGCTTGCGAACAAACCTCTTTATCGAAATTATTTTGAAAACTTTTTTCCAAGACAACAATTAGCAGAGCTTACGAGAGCCGTCACCGATGACAACATCAATGACGATAGGCTTCTTGCCGTACTTCTCGTTGAACTTCTCAACAGCATTCTTTACGAAGTTGTCGTAGAGTTCGTCAGCTACGAGGTTGATTGTACAACCACCGAAACCGCCGCCCATGATACGAGAACCAGTCACTGCGCATTCCTTTGCAACATCGTTGAGGAAGTCAAGTTCTTCGCATGATACTTCGTAGTCAGCAGAAAGGCCATGGTGAGTCTCATACATCTTCTGACCTACAGTTTCGTAATCGCCCTTCTCAAGTGCGTCGCAAACTGCGAGAACGCGATCCTTCTCACCGAGAACAAATGTTGCACGCTTGATATCCTCTTCTGAACATTCTGCCTTTACTTCTTCGAGCATTTCCCAAGTACATTCGCGGAGAGTCTCTATCTTAGCTTCAGGATGCTTTGCTGCGATAGCCTTAGCTACTCGCTCGCATGAGTTGCGACGGTCATTGTATGGTGAACCTGCGAGTTCGTGCTTAACGCATGAGTTGATGAGAACAAGCTTATAGCCCTTTGGATTCCATGGGAAGTATTCAAATTCGCCACTGCGGCAGTCAAGGCGCATGAGGTTGCCCTTCTTGCCGTGTACAGATGCAAACTGGTCCATAATGCCGCAATTAAGGCCGAGGTAGTTGTGCTCTGTTGCTTGGCCAGCCTTGGCAAGATCCATCTTTGCAATCTTGTTGTCGCCGAAGAGGTCATTGATAGCAAATGCGTATGTTGATTCAAGTGCTGCAGATGAAGACATGCCTGCACCGAGTGGAACATCGCCAGCGAATGCTGTGTCGAAGCCCATTACAGGAACACCAAGCTTTTCCATTTCTTTTGCAACGCCATAGATGTAGCGGAAGTGGCTGCCTTTTGGTCCTGCTGGATCATCAAGCGAGAATTCATCATAGTCCTTGAGGTCAATCGAATATGCCTTGATAGTGCGAGTTCCATTAGGACGAATCTCTGCAATCATTCCTTGCTCAACTGCGCCAGGGAAAACGAAACCGCCATTATAGTCTGTGTGCTCACCAATAAGGTTGATACGGCCAGGTGAAGCATAAACTGAACCAGGCTCGCCGCCAAGATGCTTAAGGAAGCGTGAACGAACATCGTCAATAGTTAATCTCATAATAGTTTTAGTTTTATAAGGTTAGAAATAATTGTTGTATCTTTTCTTCATGTTCTGTATCCAACAAAGACACAGAACATGAAGTAGTGATTTTTTACTTCTTTGAAAGTCCAATCTTGCTACCGAAGTTGCAGAACCAGAAGAGGTAAGCGTAGTAAACGAACATGAGGCACATAGCGATGATAACACCAGCAACATCAACTACAGCACCCATTATTGGCATGAGAGTTGCAGCACCCACAACACCCACATTAATCACACCAGAAGCAGCCTTAGTGTGAGGACCGAGCTCCTGAAGGCCGAGATTGAACACGAGAGGCCACATTACAGAGTGGAAAAGACCTGCTGCAAGCATGAGGTAGATGCCAATCATAGAGCTTGAAGTGAGGAGTGAAGCGATGATACATACTGCACCGAGGGCAACACATGCAGAAAGAAGCTTGCGAGGCTCAAACTTTGCAAGGATACCTGCACCTACGAAACGGCCAACCATCATACCGCCCCAGTAGAATGCGAGGAGGTTTGTGATTACGCTTGAGTCATTCTCTCCGAGAGCCTGAAGACGGTAAGGAAGCATTGAAGGTACGCCAATCTCAACGCCCATGTACATGAAGATGCCGAGTGCGCCGAGCCATACATGAGGATACTTGAAGCAAGAGCTCTTATACTGCTTAACCTCGCCAGAAGCCTCTTCAGCCTGCTTGCCTTCGTCAATTGTAGGAAGCTTAAGAGCAACGAGGATACCAGCAATTACGAGAGTGAAGATGCCGAGTCCAAGGAATGGACCAGGCACAGCCTCAGGAGTAGGTGTTTGGCCTGCGATGATAACAGTTGTGATGAAGATAGGAGCAACAGTTGTTGCAACAGAGTTAAGTGCCTGTGAAAGAGTCATTCGGAAGGCTCCCTTCTCTGGAGAGCCAAGCACCATAACATAAGGGTTTGCAACATTCTGAAGCATTACGATACCGAGTGCTACAACTGTCATGCTGCAAAGGAATACAGCATAAATTGTTGCCTGTCCCTGATCAAGTACGCCTTTGATACCGAGTGAGTTGATTATGAAGCCCACGCCAACCACTGCAAGGCCGAGAATCATTGTGTTCTTGTAGCCAATCTTGCTCATGAGGAGAGAGAATGGGATGGCAAGAGCGTATGCGCCATAGAAAGCAGAGTTTACATACTGTCCCTGCTGAGCTGTAAGACTGAATGCGTCTGTACAGAACTGAATCATTGAGTTGTTCATTGTTGTTACGAATCCAATGAGGAAGCAAACAATAAACACTACAATGAGGGCAAAAGTGTAGTTAGGAGTTTGTTTTTGTGACATGATAAATTTGTTTAGTATTAGTTATTCCGATGTTATATGCACATTCATATAATACAGAATAATGCGGCAGATCTCGAAAAGAACTGCCACATTATTTATAATAATTTATTTTACGCTAAACTTGTAGATTGTCTTCTGGTTGTACTTCTCTCCTGGCTTCAATACTGTGCTTGGGAAGTATGGACGGTTTGGAGAATCTGGGAAGTGCTGCGCTTCGAAGCATACTGCAGAGCGACGAGCTGAACGGCATCCATTCTGGATAGCAAAGTCAGAAAGGAAGTTACCAGTATAGAGCTGCATGCCTGGTTCTGTAGTGTAAGCCTCAAGAACGCGGCCTGACTTAGGGTCAGTGAGAGTTACAACCTTTGAGAGTTCTCCAACTTCCTTCTTGTTGCAAACATAGTTGTGGTCAAATCCCTGACCAAATTTGATCTGTTCGTTGTCTGCGTCGATGTCCTGTCCAATTGGCTTTGGAGTACGGAAGTCGAATGGAGTACCTTCAACCTTGAGAATCTCACCAGTAGGAATTGAAGTCTCGTCTGTTGGCACATAGAAGTCGCAATTCATTTCGAGAATCTGATCGCCAATATATGGAGTAGGATTGTCGATGCCCTGGATTGAGAAGAATGCGTGGTGAGTAAGGTTCAAGATTGTCTTTTTGTTTGTAGTTGCCATGTACTCAAGGATGAGTTCACAGTCATCTGTCCAAGTAAACTCAACAGAAATCTTCAATTCGCCAGAGAATCCTTCGTGGCCGTAAGGAAGTACGCAGTTGAGCGTGAGGTTTTGCTCACCTGTCTGGTATGCGTCCCAAACCTGAGCGTGAAGGCCTGTTGGACCTCCATGAAGGTGGTTCTTTCCGTTGTTGATGGCGAGCTTATATTCTTTTCCGTTGAGCTGGAACTTGCCATCGCAAATACGGTTACCCCAACGACCAATAAGTGTTGAGAGGTAAGGCTCGTTGCCTTTGAGATACTCGTCAAGGTTGTCGAAGCCCTGAATTACATTTGCAACCTTGCCGTCCTTATCTGGAACCATGATTGCAGGGATTGCGCCACCATAATTACAGATTGATACTTCGTAACCATCGTTGTTCACGAGTGTGTAAAGGTCTGTTTTTTTGCCGTTAATCTCCTTCTGGAAGTTCTCGGCTTTGAGACCACTGAGTTTTGGCTGAATAGTGCTCATAATATTCTTTTTATTTTAAGTTAATATTTAGTATTCGATAATAGTTATGCAAATTAAATGATTTTTTTTCTACTAAACGAATATTTGTTAAAATATTTTTTGCAAAATCTTCTATTATTAATGATTTTTTGCAATTCAGTTTTGTTTTGTATTTAAATATGTCAACAAATCAGCAACAACGAAGCTGCTGCCTCCCACATAGATGAAATCGTCTCCCTCAGATTCGGCAAGTGCAGCTTCGTATGCTTCGCCTACTGTTGGGTATGCTTTTCCTCGCAGAGAGTATTGCCCTGCTTTTTCCTCGATTTCATCGAATGGCAGAGCTCGTTTCACGCTTGCTTGTGTGAAATAGTAGGTAGCATCAGAAGGCATCATCTTCAGTACGCCAGAGATGTCTTTGTCATTAACCATTCCAAACACTATTCGGAGTTTTGGCAATCCCGATTCTGTCTCTTTGAAGCCTGCTGTCACCATTGCGAGCTGCTTTGTGATCCACTCGAAGCCTCCAGTGTTATGTCCTGTGTCGCATACCACTTTTGGGCGGTCGTTGATGGTTTGCCATCTGCCCATAAGCCCAGTTGCCTCACAAACATGAGCGAATCCTTCCTTTACGGCATTGTTGCTTATGCAGAATCCGCGTTTCTTCAACTCTTCTATTGCATGCAGTATGGTGTCAGTGTTTTTTATTTGGCAGAATCCTCCTAACTCGGCATTTATTAATCCGTAATTATTTGTATTATAATCAATGCCACCATTTTTGTTAAACTTATAATTGATGATGTTTGAAGACTCTTCTGCAAATATAATAGGAGCGTTTTCCTCTTGCGCCTTTTGCATAAATACCTCTCTTGTTTCATCAACAGCTTCGCCTATCACAACAGGAATTCCTCGCTTGATGATTCCTGCCTTTTCTCCAGCAATCTTTGCTAATGTGTCTCCTAAAAACATTACATGATCAAAGGAGATGTTTGTTATTACGCACACCTCAGGAGTTATGATGTTTGTACAATCCAATCTGCCTCCCAATCCAACTTCCACGACTGCAACATCTACTTCTTTCTCTTCAAAATATTTGAAAGCCATAGCGGTTGTTATCTCAAAGAAGGAAGGGTATAGCGGTTCGAAGAAATCTCGGTTGTTTTCTACGAATTCCACAACAAATTCTTCGCTCACCATTTCCCCATTAACACGGATACGCTCTCTGAAATCTACGAGATGAGGTGATGTGAACAGTCCGACTTTGAGTCCAGAGGCTTGTAAGATGGCAGCTATTGTGTGCGAACAAGACCCTTTGCCGTTTGTCCCTGCCACATGTACGGTCTTGAACTTTTTGTGCGGATGCCCAGAATGTGCGTCAAGAGCAAGAGTGTTGTACAACCCTTCTTTGTAGGCGTTTTGTCCTACATTCTGGAATAAAGGGGTGGAATTGAAGAGGTATTCAGTTGTTTCTTTGTAATTCATTGCTTGCTATGTGTATTTTAATGCAAAGTTAGTAATAAATATGTATATTCATAAGCCAGAGGCGCATATTTGTTAAACTTGTTCTATATATTTATAATATTATAAAGGTGTAAAATGAGTTTTTTCTTAAGTCACTCGCGTATGTAAGCCTGTTCTATATCTCTTGTTACGCTTTGTTTGCTATTCCTTTGTTCGTTTGGCCTTATGCCTTGCAGACTCACGAAGGTATCGAGCATAAGTCCGTGAGCCTGCAAGGCTACAGTTCGTTGGCGTATGCTCGTTGCGGCTGTGAGCTAACAAGGCTGCAGCTGGGAATTGCATGTTAGTCCCAGCCATGTGTGCTTGTGACCGTTTTGGCAATAAGGGGTGGGGGTGGGGGAAATCACTATTAAAAAAACAATAAATGCGTGATGCTGTGTAGTGATATGCTGCATTTTCGAAAAAACTTCTTAAGTGACTTATTTTTTTTAGGAAAAGTTTTGTCAGTTTCAAAAAAAGCTATACCTTTGCACTCGCAATTGAGAAGGAACACAGACTCTGGTCGAGTTCTGAGCCGGTTGCCAAGCAAAGATTGCGGAAATAGCTCAGTTGGTAGAGCACAACCTTGCCAAGGTTGGGGTCGCGAGTTCGAGTCTCGTTTTCCGCTCTCAAACAGGCTCATGTGGCGGAATGGCAGACGCGCTCGTTTCAGGTGCGAGTGCCGAGAGGCGTGCAAGTTCGACTCTTGTCATGAGCACAACAGAATACTGTAAAATGGAGAGGTGGCGGAATGGTAGACGCGCTACTTTGAGGGGGTAGTGTCCTCAGGACGTGGGAGTTCGAGTCTCCTCCTCTTCACTCAAAAACAAGGTAATTCTTAACTAAGAAGATAAACC
>JAGHVC010000121.1 GCA_018064505.1 Candidatus Minthosoma caballi
TCGGGATTCTCGCTTGCTACTCTGCTGAGGAATTCCTCGCCTGTGCAGTCGGGAATGTCCATTACCTTAACCTCCTTTGATGCAGAACGGAGACGCTCAACGGTGATGCGTGTAGAGTCGTTCATGGCTCTCAGCTCTTTCTGGAACAACTGCGGAATGGTGTCGAAAGCAGCCTCAGGCATAAGTTCTATGCTGCGTATGCGCTTTGCCAGATTCATGGCTCTTCGATAACCCTCCATCCATTCGGTCACAACTCCACCAATGTTGTTTGCGTGGGCATAATTGAGGAAAGCATCGTCATAGACAAGATAGAAGGAACGTCCATCCTTGAGAATAGTAAGGTCAGCAGCATGATTGTCCTGTAGCATCACTGCACCCTTTGCCGCATGTTCAAGATAGAGAGTAAGATAGATTTTCTCTGCCTTTATGCGTCCAAATTCCTTCTGTCGACGCGAATAATGCTTGTTTTTGTCTATTGCAAGGAGCTTTTCCTGCAATGTTTTCCATAGGTTTTCGGGTGTGGTTTTGTTGAACTCATAATACAGCATTCGGTCATCATAATTCACTTGCTGGAGGTCGGCAATAGCACCATCGAACTGAATGATACGGTCGGCTGGAACTTTATTGCCCATAGAGGAAGCCGTATATGCTGTCTCATCTATAGAGACGGTGGTCTCATAGCCAGGAATCATCAAGATGCCAAACTGATGCTGTGGGTATGGAGCAGCCACCACTGCTTGGTATGGTCTGCTTGCCTCTATCTGGTAGCTGTGATTACCGAAATCGAGAAATCGGTCATTGGAGAAGCAGTTGTTCAAACCGAACATCGTGCATTCATGATTTGTACCGTCATGCCTATACATCGTACATGTATATTTTGCTTTGCCAAACTTTGGTTCGATGGCTGGCAGCGGTTCGTTCTTTCCGTAAGGTGAAGGCTTTGGCTTGCCTAATGCGAAAGGGTAGAGTTTGCCGTCGAGACGTATGCCCAACAGATTGAAGTTGGAGCCTTTTTCTTCCACAAAGTCAAAGACCTTGACCTTAGGATCGAGTGGTTCAAACTCAATGCTCAGCGAGTCGCTGTTCCATTCATAGCGTTTCAGAGGCACCAATGCCTCGCCCTCGTTGTAGCTTCCGTCCTCCTTGAGAGTGAACACGGTAGCCTTGATCATGCGATACTTCTTGCCATCAGCTTCAAGGTGCGTTTTGGCAGACAGGTTCCACGCTGCCTTATTCTTCTTGAACCCAATGGTGGTGGTTTCTTTTCCAAGTATCACCGTCTTGGGCGTGATGGCGAGCCCTCCTTCAGCACATGCAGGGTTCTTGACAATTTTGTCTTTACTTGATGAGGTGGCAGTCCCCATCGAAAATGAGGAAAAGGAAGCAATCATTGCGATAGAAAGTAGAATTGTTCGTTTCATCTTTTTTTTGATTTTCGATTAGTTAAAAATTGCAATGCAAAAGTAGCTTCTTTTTGTATAAGTTTCATTATCTTTTATTTTGCAATACTTTGCAAATGTGGCAGCAAAGTCTTATGTTCACTTTGCAAAACTTTGCAATGTGTGTAAAATCATGAAAATCAATAAATAAAAAAGCACCACAAATAGTGGTGCTTATGCTGAGAAATGAAAGAGGAGTGCTCAAAATATTGTGCTTAGACAAAATGCTAAACTATCTTCTTTGTCAATTTGCAAAGAAGGATTGCTTGATTTGTGCCTGAATCTTTGGCGAAGGGGGCTGACTCAATTTGCATTGCAAGATGATGAAGTCAATGAGTTCCTTTGGAATGTCGGTGCGACGCACCCATGCGTCATGACGATTGAACCATTGTCCGTAGAAATGCTTGCCATCCTTTGAGAGAGACAGTGAGCTGGGCTTGCGTCCCATCTCGGTATAGACACCATCTTTGTATGTGTATGTGCCGTATTCGTGAGGAAGGACAACATAGTTGTTGCCGCTTTTTGCAATCTGGGCGCATGCGTATTCGCCATCTTTGCCATAGTATTTCACTTGGGAGTAGCCAGTGCCCTTGCCACACACGATTTTGTTCTCCCCTTCAAACTGCATGGATTCCATTACCCACACACCGACAATGCTTTTGTTTGCTGCAGTTGGCTTGCCTTGTGCGAATGATGGAGCGCTGCACAGCATGGCGAGGAGAGCCATTGCAAGCGCGGGGATGATTGATGACTTTGCTGTATTCATACTTTTCTAATGGTGTTTTTAAGTTATGCATTTGTTTTGCTTGCAAAGTTATGAAAATAGCCATTTTTATCCAAAAAAGCGACTTTGCAAAACTTTGCATCATAGCAAATGACACAAAAATGACAGAATGTTACAATCCAAGAATAAATTCATCCCAGTCTTTTGCGCCGCCCTTTTTGTCGAAAATCTTTTGATAGAGTCGGCTGCGAGTGGTGCTGATGGTGCTTGCCTCCTTGTTGAGCACAGCTGCCATTTCTGACGGAGTGGCCCTGAACTTGATGAGCATGCACACGCGGTGTTCCATCAGCGACATGTGATGAAGACTTTCAAGGGTGTGAGTGAAACTTGGATAAACCTTATTCAGCTGCCGCTCCATCAGCGACCAGTCATCGTAAGAGATGGCTCCTGATTCTATCTGTTTGCGTAGTCGTGCATACTCGTCGGATGCCAGCCATTCTTCCTCCACATTCTTCAAGGCTTCAGTCACAATCTGAGGACGCTCCTCACGCTCTGTCTGCAAACGAAGCAATTCAGTCTCGATGCGTTTCTTGTTGCGGTATGTGCGATGGAAGAAGAAGGCAACAATGGCAAGTGCTGCTAAAAGAGCCGTGATGTATGTGCCGAGCATGCTGTTTTGTATCTCAAGCTCGCGCTCCTTCTTTGTGAAGATGAAGCGTTCGTACTCTTTGCCGTCTTCATATTCAAGGCCTACCAGCAAGTCGCGTATCTCTGCCATTTTTTGTGCTTCAATAGAATGCTCAACAGACCAAGTGTATACAATGCCGTTTTGCTGAATGGTGATGGTTGTGTCATTCTGAACGGTCAGCGGACATGGCTTGCCATCTTCTAAGTAAAGAAAATCGTCACCTCCCTTATTTATTAATGTGTAGTGGCTCTTATGGCGAGGCAGTATGGTATTGGCTGATTCGTTATATGACCAATGGCATACATACAGCATGGAGTCGTTGTCATAAATAGCAAGATAGGTGCCACTGCTATTAGGATAGTCAACACTCACCTCAGCAGGATATGTGATCTTACGCATCGACCACACTTTATGCTTTGAGAATAAGTGTCCATCATCGTCACTCTTGGAACAGCCAACGAATGCCATGGATGCCAGTGCCACTAGATATAATATGTAAAAACGAACTAATGACTTCATAAAACTTTGCCTTGTCACACGCAATTTTTCTTTATGCATTACTTAAAGCGTCTCTGCAGCAATCTTGCAGATGTTGACAACGGTCATCATTGCTTTCTCGAGGCTCTGAACTGGGCAGAATTCGTATGGGCCGTGGAAGTTGATGCCACCAGCGAAAATGTTTGGACAAGGGAGTCCCATGAATGAGAGCTGAGCACCGTCTGTGCCGCCACGGATGGCTTGAATCTTTGGTGTCATGCCGGCTTCTTCAATGGCTTTCTTGGCAATGTCGATAATGTATATCATTGGCTCAACCTTCTCGCGCATGTTGTAGTATTGATCGTTGATTTCGACTGTTGCCACACCTTCACCATACTTGGCATTGATTGCATCGACAACTGATTGCATCTTCTGCTTTCTTGCCTCGAAGAGGGCGCGGGCGTGGTCGCGGATGATGAATGAGAGGGATGCGTGCTCGCATCCTCCTGTGATGCTTGTGAGGTGAAAGAATCCCTCGTAGTTGTCAGTTGTCTCGGGAGTCTGGTCGGATGGAAGCATTGACACAAGCTCGGCTGCAACTCTGCCTGCGTTGATCATCTTGCCTTTGGCATAGCCTGGATGCACTGAACAGCCGTTGATGCTTATTTTTGCTGATGCGGCGTTGAAATTCTCAAACTCTATCTCGCCAAGCTCGCTGCCGTCCATGGTGTAGGCAAACTCACAGCCAAACTTCTCAACATCAAAGTGGTGCGCTCCCATGCCGATTTCTTCGTCGGGGTTGAAGCCTACGCGAATCTTTCCGTGCTTAATCTCTGGATGCTGCTTGAGATACACCATTGCCTGCACAATCTCTGCAATGCCGGCTTTGTCGTCGGCACCAAGAAGGGTGTGGCCATCGGTCACGATGATGTCTTCGCCAATATGATTGAGAAGTTCTGGAAACCTGGATGGGGAAGAGACGATGCCTTCGGAAAGGATGATGTCTTTGCCATCGTAGTTCTCAACAATTCTTGGCTTCACATCCTTGCCGCTTGCATCGGGAGATGTGTCCATGTGAGCTATGAAGCCGATTGTTGGTACAACTTTGCTGGTATTGCTTGGAAGGGTGGCATAGAGGTAGCCAAGTTCGTCAAGTTCAACATCTTCCAATCCTTCGCTGATGAGCTCTTCTTTAAGAATCTGTGCGAAGTCACGCTGTTTCTCTGTGCTTGGTGTCACTCCTGTTTCTTCGGATGACTGTGTGTCGTATGACACATATTTTAGGAATCTTTGGGTTATAGTCATATCTGTTTTTGTGTATTTTTTATTCTTCTGATGAGAACATTGGATCCCAGCAAGGAAGCATGGTTGGTTTCTGCTGGCTTGCCTTGAGTACTTTTTCGTTCACATATTTCTTGTTAACAACGAGACGAAACATGTAGTTGTCAAACCATTCGTCGGTCATGATGATGTGGCCTCTGTGTCCGTAATCTGCTCCCCAGCTATTTTCTACCATCCATTTCTGTGGCTTTCCATTGGCATCGAGGTCAACGGCGTTGAGTGTCATTGCATGAGTTGAGCCTGAGTCGAAAGACATGATTCTCTGTGCTTTGTCCATTCCAAATTTAACGCCGAAGATGTCCTCGTAGTCGTAGTTGTTGAGGTCGGCAATGCCTGTGTTGCGGTCTAGGAACTTGCTCACATCGCAAGAGAAATACATCATGGTGCTGTCTTTGATGCTTGCAATGGCAGCTTCCTTGATATCTTCGATTGGAAGGTTGAGATATAGCCAGTTGTGGCCGTCGTATGTGTGGCGATCGTACTCAATCTCGTATGTCTTCCAGTATTCGCGGCTTGGGTCGTTCATGAGCATAAGGTAGTCGTTCTGCAAGTCAAATCCAAGATGCTCTTTGTAGAATGACTGTGGTGTGTAGCTCTTTGGCTCGGATGTGTACTTTCCTGAAGCATCCTTTGGTGCCCATGTGAACTCTGTGACTGGTTCGCCTAAGCCAATGACGAGCATGTGATAAATCTCGCTCAGCTGCTTCTCTTTCATTTGCTGAAGCACTGCGTCTGTTGCTTTGCTGTCGGCTCTGAGAGCTATGGCATCTTCACGAAGCTTGCGCTTGAGATAGGTGGTGAAGGAGCTTGTGTTGTTGCTGGCGTAGGTTTCTGGCATTACGCCTTTCGGCACCACGCCATATTTTGCAATAAGGTCGGCAACGCCAGTGAATGTGCCTCCGTCGGAGAGGGGATTCTGGAAAAGCCAAGTGACGGTTTGGTCGCTGAGTGGTTTCTTGCGAGTGTCTATAATGGCTTGTAGGAAGAGGTTGGATTTCTCAAGTTGGTCGTAGAAGAAAAGGTAGTTTTGCGAGAACTCCATACTGTTGAGGTTCTGCTGATTTATCATCTTGCTTCTCAGTACATTGAGACCAGTGAAGAGCCAGCATCGTCCAGAGGACTTCTGGTCAGTGATTCCCTTGGAAGGTACTGTGTTGCTGAAGTAAGTGTTTTTCTCTCCTTGATTGTCTTGGTTGAGGGCGATGGAAGCAACGCTGTTGGTTGCCAAGGCATTCTTGATTGCTCGTGATGAGCCACTAACTTTGTTTTCCTGCTTCATCTTGCTGAGCATTGCAGGTGTGATGCTCTGGGCTGATGCGCAAATAGCTGTGGCACAAAGCATAGTGGTGATAAATGTTTTTCTCATAGTGATTATTTTGTTGTTTTGATTCGTCGGATTTTGTAGCCAATAGCAGCAACAAGACAGCTCATGATAGGGCTTATGATGTTGAAGAAACAGTAGGGTAGGTAGGTTAGTGTTGGGACTCCAAGCACTGTTGCCTGTGTCATTCCACAAGTGTTCCATGGGATGAGCACGGATGTGACGGTTGCTGAATCTTCGGTGGAACGGCTCAGCAGTTCAGGTGCGTAGCCATTCTTTTTGTACACATCTTTATACATGGATGCTGAAATGATAATGGATATGTATTGGTCGCTTGTGACCAGATTCATTCCAAGGCCAGTGCATACGGTTGAAGCAACGAGGCCAAATGTGTTTCGGATGAATGAAATAACGACAGCAGTGAGGCTTTGAAGCATTTTGCTTGCAACCATTGAGCCTCCAAAGCACATCGCACAGAGAATGAGCCAGATGGTGTCGAGCATTCCTGCCATGCCTCCAGTGCTGACAAGGTCGTTGAGTGTGTCGTTGCCAGTGTCAACATTTGTGCTGGTGAAGAAAGTTATCATCATGCCTTTGATGTAATTCAATGTTGTGCCATCAGTTTCTTTTGCCACTTCAAGCAGAATGTCTGGCTGGAGGATGAGTGCACATACTCCTGCTGCCAATGAAGATGCAAAGAGCGTGATGAGCGATGGCACTTTCTTTGCAATGAGAATGGCTGTAAATAAGGGAACAATCAGTGTCCAAAGATTAATGTTAAAGGTGTTTTCAAGTCCCTGGGTGTACTCTGTGATATGCACTTCGCCGTTGCCATACCAGAAGCCTGCTGCAAAGAAAATTATCAACGAAATCAGTATGGAAGGAATCGTCGTGTAGAGCATGTAACGAATGTGCGTAAACAACTCAGTACCAGATGTTGATGCTGCAAGAATTGTAGTGTCGCTCAAAGGCGAAATCTTATCGCCGAAGTATGCTCCAGAGATGATGGCTCCTGCTGTCCATGCTGCGGGAACGGATAGTGCGTCGCCAATGCCAAGAAGGGCAACACCGATGGTGGCAATGGTGGTCCAAGAACTACCAGTCATGAGAGATACAATGGCACAGATGGCGCAAGTACTTACAAGGAAAAACTGAGGTGACATGATCTGGACACCATAATAGATGAGAGTAGGGACTACTCCGCTTATCATCCAAGCTCCGGAAAGCATTCCTATGATAATCAGAATGACAATCGACACACTTGCAGAGCCTATGGTTTCTGCAATGTGGGTTTCGAAAACTTTCCATGGAGTTTTGTATACCATCATAGATAAGCATACGCACATTCCTGTTGCAACTAACAATGCCACTTGGTTTCCGCCACCAAGCGAATCGCTTCCAAACAATGTAATACTCAATGAAACCATCGCTATCAAAACGACGATTGGTATGATAGAAACCCAAGGACTTGGCATTTCTTTGCTAAAAAACGCAGTGTCTTTATCTTTATTTTCCATTCTGAGTGCGAATTTACGGAAAAATCTTAGATTAGCTTCTCTATTCCGAATATTATTAGTATCTTTGTCCGATTTTTGTGAATATAGAGCTGCTTTGATGATAAAAACGAAGCTTTTACACACAATAAAATTTGTTAAAATTCGTTTTTAATATCAATTAGTGAGAAATGACTATAAATGAATACTAAACAGAACGACCAAAGCATAGATCGAATGAATGGTGCTGAGAGAGCGATGAAGCGTGCATGTGATTTTGTGGGTGCTTTTTTGCTACTGTTGCTGCTTTCGCCTGTGTTTTTTATTATATACATTATCCAAAAGATTAACAATCCAGGACCTGCCATCTACAAACAAGAGCGAATTGGCAAAGGAGGACTTGTGTTTAATATTTACAAGTTTAGAACAATGGTTGTGGATGCAGAAAAGGATGGAGTGCCTCAGCTCGAGAAGACAGATGACCCACGATTGACGGATTTCGGTAAATTGTTAAGAAAACATCATTTTGATGAGTTGCCTCAGCTTGTCAATGTGCTGAAGGGAGATATGTCATTTGTTGGTTATCGTCCAGAGCGTAAGTTCTTCATTGATAAGATAATGGAATATAATCAGGACTATGAACTTTTGTTCTGCTCTAAGCCTGGTATTACTTCTTTAGCTACAATTCTCAATGGATATACCGACACAATGGACAAGATGCTGATTCGTTTGCAAATGGATCTTGACTATTTGAAAAAACGCTCCTTATGGCTCGATGCAAAGATTATCGGCAAGACAGTAGTTTCGCTCATTAATTAGCGCGCTTGAGATAAAGGTTGACATCGTTGAGCAATGTTTTATAACACTAAATCTATTCCCCCCAAAAACATAAAAGATTATTATGATTAAGTTATTTCATTTGCTTTCCAGCGGAAAGTCTTCGTTTTTTGGACGCTTTCAAGGAAAGACGCTTCTTCTCATATTATCTTTGGCTATTTTGCCACAATTTGTCTCTGCCCAGTCGATGACTGATGAGCAAGTGATTCAATATATTCAACAACAGCAAGAGAAGGGTTCTGACCAAAAAACGATTGTTACTCAGTTGCTGAGAAAAGGTGTTACAGCTGAGCAGATGCGTCGTGTGAGAAGAAAGTATCAAGCTGAGCAAGAGCAACTTGGAGCTAAGAATCTGACAGGCCAGAATGGTAATAAAACTCAGAGCCGACTTCGTACAGACAGACAATTAGCTGGCGAGCAGATGCAACAGCAGAATCAGTACATGATTCGTTCGCAGGTGCGTAATCAGAATAGATTCTATGGAACTTTGGATGAGCGTCGTCAGGAATTGAATGATGAAATGGGATTCTTAGATATTGACTCTCTTATATACTATCAGAACTATTTCAAAGACGCAGAGAACCAAGTGTTTGGCCGTAATATCTTTAATAACCAAATGCTTACTTTCCAGCCAAACATGAACATGGCTACACCTACAAATTATAGATTGGGTGCTGGTGATGAGGTGTTTATTGATGTATGGGGAGCTTCTCAAGAGACATTCGAGGGCACAATCTCACCTGATGGCACAGTGACGATAGAGGGGATAGGCCCCTGCAAAATTGGTGGAATGAGCGTGAGTGAAGCCAACAACTACCTGAGAACAAGACTTGGACAATACTATTCTGATTCAAATATTCAGCTTACTGTAGGTGGCACTCGAAGCATACAAGTGCAGGTGATGGGAGAAGTGAATGTGCCTGGAACATACACTTTGAGTTCTCTTTCATCCGCATTCAATGCGCTTTATGCAGCAGGCGGAATCAATGATATCGGTACGCTTCGTGACATTAAGGTGTATCGTCAAGGAAGACTTATAGCTTCTGTCGATGTTTATGATTATTTGCTTCATGGCAATTCTCATGGAGATGTGAAGCTTACAGACAATGATATTATTATTGTAGGTCCATATGATGCTCTTGTTGAGATTCGTGGTAAGGTGAAGCGACCAATGTTCTACGAGATGAAGAAGAATGAAAGCTTGAACACGATTCTTAGCTATTCTGGCGGTTTTACTGGCGATGCTTATAAAAAGAGTATTAGAGTAACTCGAAAGAATGGAGCAGAATATTCTATCCATACTGTAGGCGAGTTTGATTGGAATGGTTTTGCTCTTTCTGATGGCGACTCAATTTTTGTGGATAGTGTTGTGGCTCGATATAGCAACATGGTGGAGGTGAGAGGTGCTGTGTTCCATCCGGGAATGTACCAGATGGATGGCAAGATTAATAGTGTTAGAGAGCTGATCAATGCTTGTGAGGGACTTCGTGAAGATGCATTTACTGGTCGTGCAGTCATGCATCGTCAGAAACCAGACTTGACTCTTGAGGTGCTTGCTGTAGATATTGTTGGTATCATGGAAGGAAAGGTGGCTGACATTCCTTTGAAAAAGAATGATGTACTTTACATCCCAAGCAATATAGATTTGATTGGCGAACAGACACTGACTATTACTGGTGAGGTGAATTACCCAGGTGTTTATGTTTATGCTGATAACACTTCTCTTGAAGACCTCGTGTTGCAAGCTGGCGGTTTGACAGATGCTGCTTCTACTGTGAAAGTCGATGTGTATCGTCGAATTGATAATCCAAAGTCTTTGGTTGATGATGAGAATCTTACGCAGACATTCTCATTTGCATTGAAAGACGGATTTGTTGTGGATGGAGAACCAGGTTTTGTGCTTGAACCATACGATCAAGTTGCTATTAGAAAAGCGCCATCATACTCAGAACAGCAGAATGTGACAATCAGCGGCTCTGTAAACTTCCCTGGCGATTATGCAATGACAACAAAGAAGTATAAGCTTAGTGACCTTGTAATTGCTGCAGGAGGTCTAAGCTCATTAGGATATGCTAAAGGTGCTCGTCTTGAGCGACTTATGACAGAAGAGGAACGCCAACAGCAGGAGGCATCACTTCGTGCGTCGCAGATTGCACTATATGAGGAGGCTATGCAAACTGATTCAAAGAACTTTGACTTCAACCGTGCAGACTCTTTGTTGACTATGAAGCTTGACCTTGGTAATACATTCCCTGTTGCGATTGATTTGGATAAAGCTGTTGCTAATCCTGGTTGCGAAGAAGATATTGTGCTTCGCAAAGGTGATAAGCTCATAATTCCGCAGTATTCAAGTACAGTAAAGATTAGTGGTGATGTAATGTATCCTATCTCAATGAACTACAAAAAAGGTGAGTCGCTTAATTATTACATCAAGCGTGCTGGTGGTTATGGAGATAATGCTCGCAAGAGTCGAGTCTATGCAATCTACATGAATGGTGCTGTAGAGTTGATAAGTCACTCTTCTGGCAAGGCTGTCCAACCTGGATGTACAATCGTTGTCCCTTCTAAGAAACAGAAGAACAAGATGACGACGGCAGAATATGCTGCAATGGGCACTTCGGCTGCGTCTATCGCAACAATGATGGTAACAATTGCTAACATCTTGAAGTAATTAAGCTTGTAAAGGTAGATTATTAAATCCGCATCCTTATTCGTTATGGAAGAAAAAGAAAAGAAGAAATTAGATATAATGGCAGTGGCAAAACTGCTGTTTTCAAAGAAAAAGTCCTTCATCATCGGATTTCTTATTGCTCTTGTACTTTCTTGCCTTTGGATATTACCAAAGCCAAGGACTTACACTTGTACTGTAAGCCTTGCTCCTGAATCTGGAAACTCAGAAGCAGGAGGCTCACTTGGTTCAATTGCTTCATCATTTGGATTTAACCTTGGTAATATGGCTTCTGGCGATGCTATTTATCCTGTTCTTTATCCTGATATTGTAAGTTCTTCGGATTTCCTTGTAAGCTTGTTTGATGTGAAAGTCAAGACTCTTGATGGATCTGTTGACACAGATTATTACACTTACATGACCCAGCACCAACAGGTGTTTATTTATATGGTACCTGTGAATTGGGTTAAAAGAAAGATAAGAGAACTGAAACCTAAAGATGAAACAGCAGCTTATTCAAATGGGAAAGAGGGTGTAGATCCTTTCTTTCTCTCAGAGCGAGAAGATAATCTTGTTGAGTCTTTGCGTTCTACTATTACATGTGCTGTCGATTTGAAGACAGAGGTTATTTCTATTACAGTAATTGATCAGGATCGCCTTGTCTGTGCAACAATGGCAGATTCTGTTCGAGTCAGATTACAGAAATATATCACCGATTATCGCACAAGTAAGGCTCGAGTTGATGCTGAGTATTATAAGAAACTCATGGATGATGCTCAGGCAGAATACGACGCTTCAGTAAAGGCGTATAGCGACTATTGTGACTCGCATCAGAATGTTTTGCTTCAAGCTTATGTGTCTGAGCGCGATAAATTGGAGTTGGAAATGCAGACAAAGCAAACTGCATATAATGCATTCAATACTCAGTATCAAGCTGCTCTTGCTAAGATTCAGCAAAGCACTCCTGCATTCACTGTTATTCAGGGAGCAACAGTGCCTCAGCTTCCTTCTGGACCAAAGCGAATGCTGTTTATCGCAGGAATGATATTCCTTACCATACTTGGCATTGCTGTTTACCACCTAAGGAAGTACATCTTCTAATGATAATTTAAGGGCTTTGTCGGTGAGTGAATATTGTTGAAGCATACAATAAATAGCAATTTGATTAGATGTTTACAACTGCCCAGACATTCATATTGTACAATCTCTTGGCATTAGGTTGCCCGTTGCTTTGTTTTCTTTCTGAACGAAAGCAAAGTAAGTGGGGAATTTACATTGCTTATGGTATATTGCTTTTTTTTACAGTCTTTAGATACGATATTGGTGATGATTATGTGAGATATGCGAGCATGTTTGACCATGCTGCTGCCAGAGATTTTGCTACACTTACTGTATTAGACTTTCTATCAGAAGAACCATTGGTGTATGTTTTTTCTTTTCTTTTTCAATGGTCTGATTATCCTTTTGCATGGTGCATGGGAGTGTATGCCATACTGACTCTATTCCTTTATTATAAGGCTTTTGAATATTATAAATGCCACACAATTGGAACATTCCTTTTATGTGTAACTTATGTTCTTTTTCAAGCATGGGATGGTGTGAGGCAGAATCTCTCAATAGCAGTGTTTTTTTATTGTATAAGGTACATTCAAGAGCGCCGATTTATTCCGTTCCTTATAGGTGTTGTTGTTGGTATGCTTTCTCACTATTCAATGTTCATGGTCTTGCCGTTTTATTTCCTAAATAGGATAAAGCTTCTGCCAGTGTATGTGACGCTGATTGTATTTGGCGTTTTTGCTTTGGCTGAGGTTGGCATTTTGGCAAATGCATTAACAAAGCTTGTTGAGCATGTCCCATATTATGGCCAGATTTATGCCAATACAAAGTATATGCAGAACGGAGAAGGTTCATATCATTCTTCGACCTATATTCTTACTATGCTATTTTATATGGCGGTGCTTTATATGTCTAAAAGGGAACATAGTCTTTATGCCAACATATTGGCTGTAGGTGCAATTATTTATGCTATTGCTGGTGGCAACTTTAACATCATGCGTATTTCTTGGTATTTCACTCCAGCGTTAATGATTCTAATTCCAAAGATTCTTAATGACGCAGGCTCTATTAATGAATATAACAAGACATTTGTACGATACATTTTCTTATTCCTAGTATTGATGGCTTTGTTCGAGGGAGTTTATTTGTACGCTAATTTCAGGAATGTCATTCCTTATGAGACGATTTTCGCAGATGAATTCCAGCATCATGTTTTCCGTCCAAGAGAATCAGGTGTATAAAAAAGAAGAGGTGGTATGAATAAAAAAAAGAAAGCAATTTATACAAGCATCATAGGATCTTACGATGACATTCTTCAGCCCAAAGCTGTTGATGAGTCGTTTGACTATGTTCTTTTCGTTAAGAAAGGAACTAAGAAAACTGAAAGGATTGGAATATGGGAAGTTCGAGAATTAGATTATGATTGTGATGATAACACCATAACATCTCGATTCCCGAAAATGAATCCTCATGTAGTGTTGCCTGAGTATGAGTATAGCTTGTGGATAGATGGCAACATTGTCATTTTGAAAAAGGAGTTTTACGATGCCGTGAATGCTAAAATTGATGAAGGAGTGGTGTATTCTGGCGTTAAGCATCCTAATAAAGATTGCGTGTATCATGACATTGAAGCATGCGTTCATGCAATGAGGGATAAAACTTCAAACATCATGCGCGCAGCTCGATTCTTGATTGCAGAGAAGTTTCCAGAGCATTATGGAATGTATGAAAACAATATAATTCTTCGCAAGCATACCGATGCATCTGTAATAAACTTCTGCAATATGTGGTGGAAGCTTTATCTTGAATATCCCCGTCGTGACCAATTCACATCTCCTTATTGCCTTCGAGCAAATGGATTGGAATTTAATTATTTGTTGCCAGAGGGAGAATGTGCGAAAACGAGCGATTGGTTTGAATTCATTGAGCATAAGGTTGCCCAAAAGCCAGCTTTGTGCAGATGGTATGATTTCTTTGCATGCAGGGTTCGCACATACTATGTAATAGCTTATTTGAAAAGGCATGGAATAAAGAGATAGTAAATGCAACGAGTATTATTCATATCACAATACCTAAATCGTAATGGCACAGAGGCATTCATGATGAGTGTTTTTCGTGGCATAGATCATTCGCGTTTTGCTGTAGATTTTCTACTCTACTGCCAGCAAGAAAGTGACTACACTCGTGAGGTTGAGGCTGCAGGTAGTAGGATATTTCGAGTTGCTTCAAGAAGGGAATCTGTGGTCAGGTGGCACAAAGAGCTAAATAGCTTCTTCAGTCAGCATGCTCATGAGTATCATGCAATTCATTTCTGCGGTAATAGCTTAACATCCATTGCACCAATATATTATGCATGGAAATACAAGGTTCCTGTTCGGATTATTCATGCACATAATTCATCGTGTCGTGGCGTTCACAACAAGGGTTTGCACCTTTTGAAAAGAACTGTTGCAAGTAGGATGGCTACACATCACTTTGCATGCTCAACATTGGCAGCAAAGTGGTTCTTTGGAAATAGAGCGGCGGAAATAATAAAAAATGGAATAGAAGTTGCTAACTTCACTTTTGACAAAGCTGTGCGAGAAAAAATGCGTACGGAACTCGGAGTAGAGGCATCAACAAAACTGATTGGTCATGTAGGCCGCTTTGTCGCAGAGAAAAACCACGATAAGCTTATAGATATTTTTGCTGAGTTTGCAAAAAGAAATCCAGATACAAAGTTAATGCTGATAGGAAAAGGTGATTTGGAAGCTCGAATATCAGAAAAATGTTCTATGCTTGGTATTGAAGATAAGGTGTTTATGCTTGGTGAAAGACAAGATGTGCCCCAATTGATGCAAGCAATGGATTTGTTCTTGATGCCATCACTTTTTGAAGGGTTGCCTTATGTGCTTATTGAGGCTCAAGCAGCAGGGCTTCCATGTGTAATTTCTGATGTGGTAAATCATGATATTTCATTGACGCCAAATGTTACTTATCTCTCTCTTAATGATGATGCAGAGCATTGGGCAAGTGTGCTGGAAAGCACTCTTGCGCTTTTTGATAGAACAGCAGAAACAGCAGAACTTGTCATAAAGGCTGGTTATTCTATTGATAACACTATTAAGCATTTGGAGAAAATCTATTAAGTGTATGAACATGAAAGTATTGCATGTAATAAATTGCCTTTCCATAGGAGGAGCAGAAAGATTGGTGTCAGACATCCTTCCGTTGATGAAGGATAGCATCAATGTTGATTTGCTTGTCTTTAGAGATGAAGAGGAAAATGATTTCATTCGAAAGGTGAAAGATGCAAATATTAATATCCGTTCTTTACATGCCAAGAAACTATATAATCCTAATATTGTGCTGAAAATTAGGGAAGTAATAAAAGAATATGACATTGTGCATGTTCATCTCTTTCCTGCAAGCTATTGGACATCTTTGGCCTCGATAGGGCTCCACACAAAGTTGGTTTGGACAGAACACAGTACTTTCAATAAAAGGCGTGGAAAGTGGTACTTTAAGCTAATTGAGTGTTTCATCTATTCTCGCTATGATAGAATAATAAGTATAAGTGAGCAGACGCAACAGAGTTTGATGAGTTGGTTGGGACGGTTTGAAGACCGTGCATTTAAGGTTATCAACAATGGTGTGAATCTTGCTAACTATCCTTTTAAGAAAGATAGAAGTATTAAAGATAAGTCAATAGTTTCCTTGATTATGGTATCAAGGTTTACAGCAGCAAAAGATCAGGATACAATAATTCGCGCAATGCAGTTTCTGCCAGAAAGGATTCGTTTGGTACTTGTAGGTGACGGCGACCGACTGGATGCATGCAAATCCCTTGTTCGACAAATTGGAGTGGAGGACAGAGTGCAGTTTGCAGGAAGAAGAACAGATATCCCTTCGTTGCTATGCAAGGCAGACATTGGAATTCAGTCGTCTCATTGGGAAGGATTTGGCTTGACTGTTGTTGAGATGATGTCAACAGGCCTTCCTGTTGTAGTGTCAGATGTGGATGGAGTCAAGCAGGTTGCAGAAGGTGCAGGAGTGGTTGTGAAACATGCTGATGCACAAGCATTTGCTGATGCCGTCAAGCATATTGTAGAAGATGATAGATACTATGATGAATTGTCACGCAAATCATACGAACGATCAAAGGAATATGACATTAATCGTATGGTTGAAGAGTATATAAATGAATACAAGAAATTGATTGGGAATAATGAAGAGGAATAAGCTGATAATGGTGGTGAATGAGGATCGTTTCTTTCTCAGTCACAGAAAGGATATTGCCTTGGGTGCACAAAAAGAAGGATATGATGTTTCTATTGTGTGTAAAGACACTGGGCAATTTGACGAGGTAAAGGCATTAGGTCTGAAGGTGTACCATTTGCCTATCAATCCAACTGGAATGAATATGAAGGAGGAAATGAAGACGATGCGCTTCCTTTATAAATTCTATAAATTGCATAAGCCTGATATTGTGCATCATGTAGGATTGAAGAATATTATGTGGGGTGGAGTGGCTGCAAAATATGCTAAGGTGCCATGCGTTGTTAACGCAGTGAGTGGCCTTGGTGTGCTTTTCAACGGAATAAAACCTTCTACTACTGCAAAAGGAGTGATGCATATCATGGCCTTCTCTAATAGAGGAAAGAATGTGGCAGAAATATTCCAAAACAGCGAGGATAAGTCTTTGTTTATCAAGCACAAGGTTATTCCTGAGTCTCAGTGTGTCTTCATCAAAGGATCGGGTGTAAGCCTTGACGAGTATTGTTATACCGAGGAGCCTTCTGAAGGCAAGATCAAGGTTATGTTTACGGCAAGAATGGTGAAAGAGAAAGGAATGATAACCTTGATTGACGCTGCAGAACAGCTTCGAGAGAAGTATCAAGACAAGGTGGAATTTATTCTCTGTGGAGGTCTATCAAACAATCCTAATGGAATAAAGAAACATGAGCTTGAAGCAATGTGCGATGGCGTGTATATCAAGTGGTTAGGTCATCGCAAGGATGTTTTACGGCTTCTTAAGCAATGCCACATTGTGGCTTTCCCAAGCTATTATCGAGAGGGTGTGCCTCGTTCTCTCATCGAAGCTTGTGCTGTAGGTCGTCCTATAGTCACATGCGATTCTATTGGTTGCAAGGATGTTGTAACTGATGGGGAGAATGGTTTCCTTATTCAGCCACAGGATCATTTTGCTCTTGCAGAACGACTCTCACAATTGATTGAAAATAAAGAATTAAGACAATCAATGGGTAGAAAAGGACGCTTAGTTGCTGAGAATGAGTTTTCTGTGAATAGAGTTGTGGAAAAGCACCTTGAAATCTATCGTAATCTTCTTGCAAAGAAGAAGTGATTTCAGCCTTTTTCGTGAAATAATTGTTGCTTTTCCTTTCTCAGAACTTACGCCTTGTACCTCTTGTACGATACGCCTTATATCGCACATGCGTTGCGCCTTATATCGCATGTGCGATACAAGGTATAAGCTAAAAGTGTTATCGAGCGTAAGTTTTTTGAGGAATAATAGATGTTGTCTCGGAGGTTATCTCATTCTGACGATTTCATGTTAATAAATTTGATTCGTCCTCCGAATTTATTAGTAGCTTTACGCTTAAAAGAATTTCCTGTAAACACCCAATTCTTTGTCCTGCCAATGCCGTAGAAAATGTATGGATCGGTGTTAGCATCGGAAGAGTTGTTTGTCACAACAATGTTGTCTGCTACATTGTCGCATTCGACGGCAAACTCGAATGCGCGTGTACTGTTAGTGATTGTGTTGTTATTGATTTTCACATTGTGTACAGGACCTTTGTGCCTATTAGAGATAACACCGATTGCTGCGTTCTTGCCTTTGCAGCGATCTATGACATTATTGCTGATTATGATACGGTTGATGGTGTAAGCAGTATTGTTTGGCTCAATATCGATTGCACCAGGCATTGTGCCATGTGATGAGTTGATTATGTGATTGCTTTTGACCAAAACATCTTGCCCGTTGATTATAGATACTCCGTTTCTATTGCATGACTTATAGCCGTCAATAAAGTTGTTCTTTATCACAACATTCATATTGCGTGCTCTTTCACCTGTATTCTCATTGTCGCCATAGTGATTAAGGCAAATAGCATCTCCCCAGAAGTTATGGAAAGTGCAGTTTGTGATAGATAGATTTTTTACCCCCATAGTGCTAATGGTATGGCAATGCTCTTGCTCCTTTACGAAGTCTGTTGACTCACTCTCGACTTTGAATGATAGTTTTTGAATCGTTATATCATGAATGCTGCCAGGAATATCTTTAGGTTTGCTGTAAATACATAGAGTACCAGCCATTTCTGATGTACAGAGCACGCTTCCTGTTTCTCCTCTAAGCATGACTCCAGAACGATAAATGCCAATATGGTATGGCTTGTTGATTTTGTAGAGAGGAGTATGGAATGACTTTAGACGATAAATACCTGAAGGGAAAAATACCTTGTTGGAAATCGATAAGATGTTGTTTATGTTTGATGCATCGTCTTGATTCCCATCTTTATAGCATAGCCATGCAGCATTGAATTCTTTGTTGCTGATAGTGCCGCTGAGTTTAGAACCTTTTAGGTTTATAGAGCCTTTTAGCATCGTGTTCGTGAAAGTGATAGGTGCACTAATTGCTCCACCGTTAAACACGATTGTACATCCTTTAGGCACAACGACTTTCTTGTTGCTTTTATGATTGTGAGTCAATACATAAGTTGTGTTTTCTTTTGTGAAGAATGACTCAATTCTTGTGTTTGCGGAATCATAGATTTTGCTTGCAGCAAGCAATGTAGTCACTTGCAATATTAAGATGAATATGAATAATGAAAGTCGTTGCATTTCTACAGAATGATATGTTTTGTATTTCAGTTAATTAGCTTATTTCTTTTCTGGCAGAACAAGCCATTCTCCAAATGTATAATCCCATGATTCTGGGTTGAAGGGCACTGTGCCACTCCAATGGAAGAATGTGAGTTCGCCAAAATATATTTTGCCCTTCACATTATATAAGTCAACGCGTACATGAGGCATGCCTGCAGAAAGTTTTTCTGCAATTTCCAGCATTTTGTTGAAGTTCTCTGGGCGCATCTTAGGCACATTGCTGTTTGGATGTCCATTGGTGAAAGGCAGATGATTCCATTCTGTGTCGTAGAAATCGAATTTTGTTTCTTCATCCTTTTTCTGACGATCAGATGCTACAAACAATGCTTTTGGTGTTCCATTGAAGCAGAAGATTTTATAATCGCAAAGTTCACCGCTTTCATCTTCCATGTATTGTTCAGCAATGATGCGTGGCTTGACATTCTTGTATGGATACTCTTTGTTGTATTTATAATAATTCACTCCCCAGCCTTTTTTCAGTTTTTCTTTTGCTTTCTCAGTGTCGAGTGAGTTTTTGTCTTTGCAAACAACAATACCTCCGCTATCACTTGTCACTTTGATGACGAATTGATTAGGAAGGCATTCCCAATCAATTTCGTCAACACTGTTCCATACTCCGTATGTTGGAATGATGTATTCATCTCCTATGAGTGCTGCAACATGTTTTTTTGCTTCAACCTTATCAACGAGCTTTGAGTATTCTGGTTTTTTGTAATAAAGTTTCAACCATTGTAGTTTCTCATTATATGTCTTTGGATTCTTTAGATTGAGTGGGCGCCCCATATCAAACTTGAATTTCCATCTGAGATATAGGGAGTCAGGTAGAATGCTTGCAGAGTACTCAAGCAATCGTCTTTCGACCTTGAATTTGAAAGTGTTGAATGTCATAGACTATCGTATGAGTAGAGTTATTTCTTCTTTAATATTGATTTGAGATTCAGGAGTATATTCCTTTCTTCAGAGAATATGCAGATTGTCGCAATGTATGTGATAGAGCATAGGCACACATATAGGATTTGTATTGCTAAACTATTAGAAGAGGGAAGAATAAGCCATATTGCAACCATTGCAACAGAACCAGTAAGGGAGCCTTTTATGTTGTTCATCATCTTCCAGAATGAGATGTGAATAAGGTTATAGATGATGATTGCATTGACAAGAATCATTTGGAATCTAATCAATGAGCGTGAGATGTATAGAGTCTCAAATCCATGTTGAATAGCAATAAGTACTACAGGAATGAGTACTACGAGATGCAGGCATTGAGCAAGCACTGATAATTTTGGCTTGCCAAGCGAGCGATAGATTTCGCTTGAATAGTGACTAAGAATGATTGTAACCGAACTCGTTAGTCCCCACCACCCAATAAAACCGGATGCTTCTGTCCATTGGTCACCTAAAAGTATGTTAGTGATAGTGTCAGAGAATAGGAAAATGCCAACTCCAATTGGCACTACAAGCAATCCTACAATCTTTTGGAATCGTAGGAACATCAATTTGAATTCATCGGGATTGTCTTGTAATCGTGACAATGCAGAGAACAAAACCGGTGTAGTGGCTGCTATGATGAGATTCATGATTTGCCCCACAGTTCCAATGGAAGTCCTGTATATGCCCATGTAATATGTGGAGAGAATAGAACCAACAAAAAAAACATCAATATAACTTGTAAACCAAATACTTATAGCTTCAATAAGTGACCAAGATGTGAACGAGAACATGCTTTTGAACAAATCGCAACTATAGAACATGGTTGGCTTCCACCTTGATTTTGCTGTCAGAATAATTGCATTGAGCAAGTTTTGTGCAATCATGCCCACAATCAATGACCAATAGCTGCGAGTGAAATATGCTATTGGAATTGTGATAATTAATGGAACAAGAATTCCAGCGATGCGCACAACGAAGAGTGTTCGAAAATCAAAGAAGCGTTTGTAAATTGCCATCTGAATGCTTGAAAAAGCAGCAATTGGTATACATACGCATGATACGGCAATGACAAGACTGTGCTTTTCTTCTCCCATCATTCTGGCTATTTGAGGAGAAAAGATAGCAAATATAGCCCAAAGAAAAAGCGAAAGTCCAAGATTTGTCCAAAAAGCTACGGTTGAAGAGCGGAAAAGGCTTTCATCATCTTCAAATTTGTTTTGAATTATGTATTTCTGAAAACCTGCATCCGTGAATATTTCCGCAAAACTAATGACAAGCGTTGCTGTGACGAGAACACCAAATGCTTCTGGTGCCAATAGCCTAGCAAGCACCATAGTTGTGACAGGAGTCACAAGCTTTGCTGCTATCTCTGTTATAGCTGACCACTTTGTGGCATTCTTAACTTGCTTATTCAGTGTTTCTGACATGCTTTATTTGATAGCTATGTATAGATTAATATTTCCTAAAGGTGAGTTTACATATGTGGTCTTTTAAGACCATTCTTGATGAAGACAGTTCGTCAATGTGATATGATGCTTTTGTGCGCCCAGGCTTATTGGGGTCAGATGTTGGATATACTCCATATAGCAACAATGTGTCAGCTTCTTCTATTGGTACCCAGTTGTTGTTGTCTTGCAATGTTTCGTTTTTTGAGTTGTAACAAATGTCTGTAAGCAACAAACTATCTTCTTTGTGTCGAACATGAGCAAAGAATGGATTATTGTCTGTTGTTGACATTTGTAGCAGATTCAGGCGAAAACACCAATAAGCATGATCTGGCTTTTTGTTCATTATATCTCCATCTTTCTCTATAGATGTGAGTTGCCACATGCCATCTAATTCTTTGTCATCTGGCAATTTGTCGCAAGACACAAATGCAAGAATTGATACTATTAGTATTGCTATTTGTTTCATTTTCTTCTTTTTCTAAATGAAGGATAGATTGATTTTCTCACGGTAAGTTGCGCTCCTGTAGTGTTTCCGATGATTTCACTATGGCTAATTGCGAAAGCTAGTGTACCGCTCCAATCTTTTGCCCAAGCAGGGGAGTATTGAGCAGAAACCATATAGTGTTGGTCATTTGCAATCTCATCAAAAGGTTTTGCATAAGTGCCCCAATTTCTTGAAAATGTTGCTTTTGCAACCCAATGCACTTCTTTGCAAGGATCACCATCTATTCCGATATGCCATGCTTGTAAGCGATTGTTGTAGAAATGTAGTTTATGAGGCGTATTATAGATTGGAGAAGTGAGAAGAGGATTGCCAATTGCCATTCCCCAATGTTGCCAACCAGAATATATGTGATGGTTATAATAATTGTCACGACCTGCTAATTGCTCAGGAATGTTTGCTGTCTCATCATGATATACGGCTCCCGATTGATCTTTTGTGCTTATATGTTCAATGAGCAAGTGGCTGGCTATGTTGTTTTTTGGTAGCCTTGCCTCTATCCCGAGCAGATGATCATAAATTCCATATTGGACAACTAACATTGAATGATCTTCAAAAAACCTCTCAAAATAGGCTCCGATTCCCCAATTATCAGTATCCCATTGTAGACGCATATTGTATGAACCTAAAGTGTTGCCTGCGGCATTTTGATATGCTCCATCAGTTTCATCACTGCTTCCCATTGGCCAGAATGCATGCCAGAAGGCGTTTAAGTTCTCTTTGAAATGTCTTGTTGTTGTTCCTTCAATTCCTCTGCCTTCGAGATTATAACATGTGCCACCAAACTGAGCCATCATTTGTAAGCCAATATCAAAAGTCAAAGGAAATTTATCCTCACGGCCAATCTTGAAGTATATAGCTTTTTCGTGATATAAGATATTTGATCTATATCTTTGAGTGTTCTTGTCCGCAGTCCAATTCTCAATC
The DNA here is from genome assembly GCA_018064505.1 of Candidatus Minthosoma caballi. Classification (GTDB taxonomy): domain Bacteria; phylum Bacteroidota; class Bacteroidia; order Bacteroidales; family Bacteroidaceae; genus Minthosoma; species Minthosoma caballi. Next base: position 22,737 of record JAGHVC010000121.1, read on the forward strand.
CATCTGCCATCAGTTGTCATGCCATAACCTAACCTGCCTTTTACTTTCAGCCAATTATGCATTCCTGGAATAGAAAAATAATCAATCTCACCTAGCACCATTGGAATAGGAGCAGAGTTAATGCCATGTGAAAGTCCTCCGCTTGTAAGTTCATCGTTTCGTAAGTCTATGCCTCTTTCTTTTGCTCCAATCAATATGCCAAGCTTCTTCCATTCCATTTCCGCATATGCCTGATGAATAAAAAAGCTAGATTGAGCATTTTGGCTAAGCATAATATCTACCCCATATCCTCTTTTCCATAGACGAAGAGAATCATTATCCATATCTCTATGGAAATTCACTCTTTCGTAGGAAGAATTTGCACATGGAGACACAATTCCGTATTTATTACTTGAAAGCCATAATGGAGCGTTTTCACCGCTGCTCGCAGTACCAGAAACTTCTATGTCAAGAGTGGTTCCATCTATTATTGAAGCGCCATCGTTTTGTGCGCATACGGTATGAATAAAAAAACAAGCAAGAAGCGACAGTATGAAGTTTTTTTTCATTCTTATTGATATATGCTTTGAATGGGGAAAGAAATCGTAAGATAATTCTAAGGAGGAAAATTCTATCTCTTCAACAAATCAGGACGGAGACGCTTTGTGCGCTCCATTGATTGTTGAAACTCCCATTCTTTTATTTTTGCTTCGTGTCCAGATAGAAGAATTTCGGGAACTGCCCATGTTTCATCAGGATTAGATGCAGGGTGATATTGAGCAGGGCGAGTATAAACAGGTGGTTCAAGGAGATTATCTTGGAAAGAATCGGATAGTGCACTTTCTACATCTCCTATTACACCAGGGATTACACGAACAATTGAATCTGCCATTACGGCTGCTGCGAGTTCACCGCCTGTTAGGACATAATCTCCAATACTTACTTCTTTAGTGATAATGTGTTCGCGGATACGATAGTCAATCCCTTTGTAGTGGCCACAAAGAATGATGATGTTCTTCTTGAGAGACAATTCGTTTGCCATAGGTTGGTCGAACTTTTCGCCATCAGGAGCCGTGAAGATTATCTCATCGTAATCGCGTTCTGCTTTCAAAGCTGCAATGCATGCGTCTATAGGTTGGCATTGCATAAGCATTCCTGCTGCACCACCAAAAGGGTAGTCATCAACTCGCTTATGCTTATCTTCTGTATAGTCGCGGAGATTATGAACATAAATCTCAGCAAGGCCCTTTTTTTGGGCCCTGCCGAGAATGCTTTCTTTTGTGAAAGGTTCTATCAATTCTGGTAGAACCGTTATGATATCTATGCGCATTTGTTTAGTGAGTAGAGAAAACCCCTGTTTACTGAGTTTTCATTTTCATATTGTTGTGCAAATCTAACACTTTTTTCCCACTTTTCACTAAACAAACAATATTTTTTTAGAATTCGCTCCAAGCTTTTATCTCAATATCATCAAGACTCTTATTACAGAATGCATTGATAAATGCGCTTGCAAGACGAGGGTTTGTAATGAGAGGAATGTTGAGATCGATAGCAGCACGGCGAATCTTGTAACCATTAGAAAGCTCACTTACAGTAAGGTCTTTTGGAACATTGACTACCATATCAATCTCTTTATTATGGAGCATATCGAGTGCTTGTGGTAACTGTCCTTCTTCTGATGGCCAATATACACGAGTGTTCTCTATTCCATTATCATTTAAGTATTTGCTTGTGCCGCCAGTAGCAAAGATGTTGTAGCCATGCTTCTTCAATGTCTTTGCAGCATCAAGCATTTCTGCTTTTTGTTTACCTGTACCTGTTGAGAGAAGAATATTCTTTTCTGGTATACGATGACCAACAGACAGCATTGAGCAGAGGAGGGCAGAGGCTGTGTCATCACCAATACAACCAACTTCGCCTGTAGAAGCCATATCTACTCCAAGTACAGGGTCTGCTTTCTGAAGACGGTTGAAAGAGAACTGTGATGCCTTGATGCCAACATACTCAATGTCAAACAGATTCTTATGAGGTTTTTCTACAGGAACGCCAAGCATAATCTTTGTTGCGAGGTCGATAAGGTTTATCTTGAGAACCTTGCTGACAAATGGGAATGAGCGTGAAGCACGGAGGTTTGTCTCTATGACAAGTATGTCATTGTCCTTTGCCATGTATTGACAGTTGAATGGACCAGATATGTTGAGTTCCTTAGCAAGAAGGCGCGAAATCTTCTTTATGCGACGCATAGTTTCAACATAGAGTTTCTGAGGTGGGAATTGAAGAGTGGCATCTCCTGAGTGTACACCAGCGAATTCAATGTGCTCAGATATTGCGTATGCAATGATTTCTCCATCCTTTGCAACAGCGTCGAAGTCAATTTCTTTTGCATGCTCAATAAACTTGCTAACAACTACAGGGTGCTTCTTGCTGACATTTGCAGCGAGTTTAAGGAAGCGCTCAAGCTCATCTTGGTTTGAACAAACATTCATTGCTGCTCCGGAAAGAACATATGAAGGACGGACAAGTACAGGGAATCCAACTCGTTCGATAAACTCGTTGATGTCATCCATGCTTGTAAGTGCTGCCCATTCTGGCTGGTCAATGCCAAGTCTGTCACAGAGTTGAGAGAACTTATCGCGGTCTTCACAATTGTCAATGCTTTCTGGAGTTGTTCCTAATATAGGAATATTCTCATCATTAAGACGCATCGCAAGATTATTAGGAATCTGTCCGCCTGTTGACACAATCACACCATGTGGATTCTCCAGTTCAATAATATCAAGGACTCTTTCAAAAGTAAGTTCGTCGAAATAAAGACGGTCACACATGTCATAATCCGTGGATACAGTCTCTGGGTTATAGTTTATCATGATGGAACGATAACCCTCTTTTCTGATAGTGTTAAGTGCCTGAACTCCACACCAGTCGAATTCTACACTAGAACCAATGCGATAAGCGCCAGAGCCAAGCACTATGATTGACCTTCCGTCGTTTTCGTACTCTATGTCGTGAGCCACTCCTGAGTAAGTAACATAAAGGTAGTTTGTTTGAGCAGGGTATTCAGCCGCAAGAGTATCTATTTGCTTTACAACTGGTGTTACTCCCATCTTTTTGCGACAGTTACGCACAATGTTAATAGCCTCTTCTTGATCTATCTGAGTTTCAAGTCCAACAGCTCGTGAGATTTGGAAGTCAGTGAAGCCTTGTACCTTTGCCTTACGCATAAGATCAACACTAACTCCCTTTAGAGAACCGCATTTCTGAAGCTCGCCATAAGTGTTATAAATATTCTGCAGTTTTTGCAAGAACCATTTGTCAATCTTTGTGAGATCATGAATCTGGTCGATTGTATATCCTTGGTGAATTGCTTTCTCAACAACAAGAACACGCTTGTCTGTTGGTGCCTTAAGTGCAGAATCAATATCTTCAATCTTGAGTTCTTTGTTGCCGACAAATCCATGAAGGCCTTGGCCAATCATGCGAAGTCCTTTTTGAATTGATTCTTCGAATGTGCGGCCAATGGCCATTACCTCACCAACAGATTTCATTGAAGAACCAAGCTCACGGTCAACGCCACGGAACTTGCCAAGATCCCAACGAGGAATCTTACATACAACATAGTCGAGTGCTGGTTCAAAGAATGCGGAAGTGGTTTTAGTTACGGAATTCTTCAAGTCGAACAGCCCGTATCCAAGGCCAAGCTTAGCAGCAACAAATGCAAGAGGATATCCTGTAGCTTTTGATGCAAGAGCTGATGAACGAGAAAGACGAGCATTTACTTCTATTACTCTATAGTCCTCTGATTCTGGATCAAAAGCATATTGAACATTACACTCACCAACAATACCAATATGGCGAATAATCTTTATTGCAAGTGCGCGAAGTTTATGATATTCTGAGTTTGTAAGTGTTTGTGATGGTGCAATAACAATTGACTCACCTGTATGGATACCGAGTGGGTCAAAGTTTTCCATGTTACAAACAGTAATACAGTTATCAAAACGGTCACGAACTACTTCATATTCTATTTCTTTCCATCCTTTTAGTGATTTCTCAACGAGAACTTGTGGAGAAAAAGAAAAAGCCTTCTCTGCAAGCTTGTTAAGTTCTTCTTCATTGTCGCAGAAACCAGAGCCAAGACCTCCAAGTGCATATGCAGCACGGATAATAACAGGATAGCCAAGTTCCTTTGCTGCCTTTTGAGCTTCATCAATGCTTTCACACGCTTGACTCTTAATAGTCTTAACTTCGATTTCGTCAAGTTTCTTCACAAAGAGCTCACGATCCTCTGTGTCAATGATTGCTTGTACAGGAGTTCCAAGAACTTGCACATTGTATTTTTCAAGAATCTTCTGCTCATAGAGAGCTACACCGCAGTTAAGAGCTGTCTGTCCACCGAAAGCAAGGAGAATACCTTGAGGTTGCTCTTTTTGAATGACTTTTTCTACGAAGAAAGGAGTGACTGGCAAGAAATAAATTTTGTCTGCAACACCTTCAGAAGTTTGCACTGTTGCAATGTTTGGATTAATGAGGATGGTCTCGATGCCTTCTTCTTTAAGAGCCTTAAGGGCTTGAGAACCAGAGTAATCAAACTCACCAGCTTCACCAATCTTGAGTGCGCCTGAACCAAGGAGCAGGACTTTCTTTATATTTGTATCTATCATTGGATTTCTGTCATTAAAGGAGTTTTACAAAATCGTCGAACAAAAATTCTGTGTCAACAGGACCTGATGCTGCCTCAGGATGGAACTGTGCAGAGAACCATGGATTCTTTTTGTGCTTGATGCCCTCATTAGAACCGTCGTTCATGTTAATGAATAATGGTTCCCAATCTTGTGGAAGGGTAGCATTATCAACAGCGTATCCGTGATTCTGTGATGTAATAAAGCAACGATTTGTTCCAACTTGCTGCACAGGCTGATTGTGTGAACGGTGTCCATATTTTAGTTTGTAAATTGTTGCTCCTGCTGCCTTTGAAAGCAATTGGTTGCCCATGCAGATACCCATGCAAGGACGCACTTTTGGATTTGCAAGAAACTTCTTTATATTCTCCACGGCATCTACTGCTGTGTCAGGATCACCAGGGCCATTTGCCAGGAAAAGTCCATCAAACTCAAGATTGTTGAAGTCGTAATTCCAAGGCACTCGGATAACTTCTACTCCGCGCTTTAGTAAACAACGAATGATATTGTTCTTCACGCCACAGTCTACAAGCACAACCTTCTTGCCAATGTTTTTGCCGAGAACTATTTTAAGTGTTTCGACATTCCCCTCCTTCATATCTTCTGGCTTGTAGGTGATAACTTCTTTGCAACTTACTTTTGCTATATAATTAACTCCTTCGTACTGAGCTGATGGAATATTGTTTGGCTCATCATCGAAAATAATCTTGCCCATCATAACACCATGCTCGCGAAGCACTTTTGTTAATTGACGAGTGTCAATGCCGGTAATGCCAGGAACTTGTTCGCGTTTTAACCAATCAGCAAGACTCTCCTTTGCATTCCAATGTGAAAACTCTGTACTGTAATCGCTAACGATGATTGCTTCTGCATGAATCTTCTCGCTCTCCATGAATGATGCAATGCCGTTGTCTTCCTTACAAAATGTTGGTACGCCATAATTACCTACAAGAGGATAAGTGAGAGCCATTAACTGACCTGCGTATGATGGATCTGTTAAGCTTTCTGGGTAGCCCATCATAGCAGTGTTGAACACAACTTCACCTGCCACGGGCTTCTCATATCCGAAGCTTTCTCCGTGGAACTTAGTGCCATCGTCTAAGATAAGTGTTACTTTTCTCATTCTAATTATATATTATTTGTGTTTATCCTAATGAATTTCTTTTATCTTTTTAATCCTTAAAGTTAAGCCTGCCAGGCTCGTTCAGATAAATCTGCTCCACATAGTTGATAAATGCTTGGTTTACAAGGCGTACACCACCAGGAGTAGGGTAGTTTCCTGAGAAGTACCAGTCGCCAGGGTGATTTGGACATGCTTTATGGAGACCTTCGATGCTTTGGTAAACAATTTCTATGTCGCTTGTAACTCCTGGAGCGCGAAGCATTTCCACCATTTTGTGAGAAATGTCCTCATCTGTGAATGGAGCATAAATTTCCTTTACATAGTTCACCATATCTTCCTTTGGAGTGTTCACTTGTGCCTTGCACTTTTGATAAACTCTGTATATAAGTTGTTCTTTGTTCTTGTCTTTGAGAAGTTCAATTGCAGCTTTAAATGCAATAAACTCGCTCATCTTACTCATGTCAATGCCATAGTAATCAGGATATCTTACTTGAGGAGAAGAACTAACAATAACAATCTTTTTTGGATGCAATCGGTCGAGAATCCTGATAATGCTCTCGCGCAATGTTGTTCCTCTCACAATAGAGTCATCAATTACCACAAGATTATCGACATTTGGGATGACGCTGCCGTATGTTATATCATAAACATGCGCAGCAAGGTCGTTTCTGCTATCGCTTTCGGTAATGAATGTTCTAAGCTTGATATCTTTAAGAACAACCTTTTCTGTACGAACTTGTGGCTCAATTATTGCCCTAATCTCTTCTTCGGAAGGTTTATGGTCAAGCGCAAGAAGAGCTTTTATCTTTTTCTCATGCATATACTGCTTGAATCCGTCTGTCATGCCATAGTATGCAACTTCTGCTGTGTTTGGAATGAAAGAGAAAACAGTATGCTCAACATCGCCATTAATAGCTTTAAGTATTGGCTCTACTAATTGACTTCCTAATGCTTTTCTTTCCTTATAAATGTCGCGGTCGCTGCCTCGACTGAAATAAATTCTCTCAAAAGAACACTTTTGATTCTCTTTAGTTTCAAGTATTTGAGAGAAACGAACTTCACCATATTTATTACAAATGACAGATTGGCCAGGAAGCAATTCGTGAATCTGGTCGCAGTCAAGATCTAACGCAGTTTGAATACATGGGCGTTCACTTGCAATGACAAGAATCTCATCATCCATATACCAAAAAGCAGGACGAATGCCCCAAGGGTCACGCATGGAGAACATCTCACCACTACCATTCTGGCCACATACAACATAACCTCCATCCCAAAGCTTAGCGGATGAGCTAAGCACATTCTCCATCTTTATATTGTCTTCTATATAGTCAGTAATGTCGTAGCCTTCTAATCCTTTGTCATGAGCCTCTTTCCAAAGTCGTTCAGATTCACGATCAAGACGATGGCCAACTTGTTCAAGCATAATGTAAGTGTCGCTGTAGACACGAGGATGTTGTCCGGTTTTTGCTATCTCTGCAAAGAACTCATCAACATTTGTCATGTTGAAGTTCCCGCATAAGCATAGATTCTTTGCTCTCCAATTGTTGCGACGCAGAAATGGATGGACAAAAGAAAGACCACTCTTGCCGGTAGTTGAATACCGGAGGTGGCCCATATAAAGCTCCCCAGCGAAAGGGAGATTTTTCTTAGCAAAAGCAGCATCAGACACTTTCTGCAATGGATAATCCTGAAAGTGTTTGTGCACATTGGCGAAAATCTCAGTGATAGCGCCCGAACCGAGAGCCTTTTCGCGAAACATGTATTCCTCGCCAGGATTAGCAGCGAGTTTCACGCAGCTGATTCCTGCACCTTCTTGACCTCTATTGTGCTGTTTCTCCATCATGAGATAGAGCTTGTTTAGGCCATACATCCATGTGCCATATTTTCTTTGATAATACTCAAGCGGCTTGCGCAGGCGTATCATTACTATTCCGCATTCGTGTTTTAGTGGCTCCATTTCCTATTGTGTTTGTGTTTGTTTCTTTTTGTTATTCCACCGTCACGCTTTTTGCTAGGTTTCTTGGCTGATCTACATCCTTGCCTTTACATACAGCAATGTAATATGCCAGCATCTGAAGAGGAATGGTAGCCAAAAGCGGTTCTAGGCATTCCATAGTGTGAGGCAACTCAATGTATGCATCAGCCATGTTCTTTACGGTAACATCATCTTTGCTGACAATGGCAATGACTCTTGCGTGGCGGGCTTTAATCTCTTGAATGTTGCTAAGTACCTTTTCATAAAGAACATTTTTGGTAGCAATAACAACTACAGGCATTTCCTCATCAATGAGGGCGATAGGTCCGTGCTTCATTTCTGCAGCAGGGTATCCTTCCGCATGTATGTATGAAATCTCCTTTAGTTTCAATGCTCCTTCAAGAGCAACAGGATAGTTGTATCCGCGCCCAAGGTAGAGGAAATTTCGAGCATAAGTGAAGATACGAGAAATCTCTTTAATCTTTTCCCCCTGCTCGAGCAATTCCACCATCTTGTTAGGAATTGCATCAAGTTCTGCAATGAGACTTAAATATTCTTCGTTAGATATTGTGTTTCTTTCTTTTGCCAAAGCAAGTGCAAGCATTGTAAGCACAGTAACTTGGCCAGTGAAAGCTTTTGTTGATGCAACGCCTATTTCTGGCCCTACATGGATGTAGCTACCAGTATGAGTGGCACGAGGAATGCTTGAGCCAATGGCATTGCAAATGCCATAGATGAAAGCTCCTCTTTTCTTTGCCAATTCAATTGCTGCAAGGGTGTCTGCAGTTTCACCAGACTGAGAAATTGCTATAACTACATCCTTTTCATTGATAACAGGGTTGCTATAGCGGAACTCACTGGCATATTCGACTTCAACAGGTATCTGACAATAATTCTCAATCAATTGCTTGCCTATCAATCCAGCATGCCAGCTTGTGCCACATGCAATGATGATGAAACGACGGGCATTCATCAATCGTTCTTTATTATCAATGATTGCAGACAAAACAACATTGTTAGCATCAACATTTACTCGTCCACGCATACAATCTCTCAAACAGTCAGGCTGCTCAAAGATTTCCTTAAGCATGAAGTGTGGGAAACCGCCTTTCTCAATCTGAGCAAGGTTGAGTTCCACTTTAGTAATGTCATGATTCATTTTCGCATTGTGGAAGTCAACAACTTCCACTTCCTTGTTGCGACGAATCACAGCGATATCCTTATCGTCAAGGTAAATAACCTTGTCTGTGTATTCAATAATAGGGCTAGCATCGCTACCTAAGAAAAATTCCTCTTCCCCAATTCCCACAACCAAAGGACTGCTCTTGCGTGCAGCAATGATTTGATCTGGATCATCTTTGTCGAGAATTGCTATCGCATAAGCTCCAATTACGGCGCGAAGTGCAACTTGCACAGAAGTAAGAAGGTCAAAATTCTTACGCGTGCGTACATACTCTATAAGTTGTACAAGAACTTCTGTGTCAGTATTGCTTTTGAATTCAATGCCTTTTTCCTGAAGCTGCTTCTTCAACACAGCATAATTCTCAATAATACCATTGTGTATTATAGCGAGATTGCCTGTGTAAGAAATGTGTGGATGGGCATTAGTAGAATTTGGCTCGCCGTGAGTAGCCCATCTTGTGTGGGCGATACCAACGCAACCAGTTGTGTCTTTATCTGAAGCGAAACTTTCAAGATCAGAAACTTTTCCCTTTGTTTTGTAAACTCTCAAATCTCCGTTTTCGGTGAGAAGGGCAACGCCCGCGCTGTCGTAACCGCGGTACTCAAGACGCTTCAAGCCTTTAATCAATACAGGATATGCGTTTCTTTTGCCTAGATAACCAACAATGCCACACATACTTTTTTATTATTTTGTGTCTGACTATATATTCAATTCTATATATAGAAAGAGAGTTACTTCTTTGTAAATGTCATGCAAAGTTACGGATTTATTTACAAATCCAATCAAATAGCTAGACAAATTTACAAATTATAATTAAAATCGGCATTTCTCTTAACAAATGGCATAAAAAAGGACGATGCTAAATTGCATCGTCCAAAATTATTTAGATAAGATCTATGCTTCTCTTTACAAACTTATTCAAAGCTTCTCCGCGAAGAAGGCCATTCTGAAGCAGGGCCAAATCTATAAGTTGGCTAACCACTTCTGGCTTTGCATCCTTGATGCTTTGCTTGATAAGAGCATGGTCGGTGTTGAGCACGAGGTTGATCATTGTAGGCATATCGCCATAGAATGCCATGCCTGGCTGCAAGCGGCTCATATCCTTCATTCTGCGCATATATTCGCTCTGAGTCATGATGACTGGAGCTGCATTCTCGCCAAGAGCTTGTGGTTCTACATTGAATTCAATCTTTTCTATTGTTGGGAGAGCATTTTTGAATGTCTCTGTCAAAGACTTCTTATCATCCTCTGGCAACTCTTCCTTCTTGTCATCATTTTTCACGATGAGACGCTCAACAACATCTGAGTCAACACGAGTGAAGCGGCTCTTCTCAAACTTCTCTTCAAACAAGCCGCACATTGCAGGATCTAACTGGCCGTCGAGCAAGAGAACATTGTACCCCTTTGCCTGAGCAGCATCAATGTAAGAATACTGATCATCCTTGTTGTTTGCATACAAATAGATGAGGTTTCCATCTTTGTCTGTCTGCTCGTCTTTGATGAGAGTTTTGTATTCTTCGTATGTGTAAGCTTTTCCTTCTGTGTCCTTAAGAAGGGCGAAATTTTTAGCTTTCTCATAGAAATCGCTCTCAGAGAGCATTCCGTAGTTGATGAAGATCTTGATGTCATCCCACTTCTCCTCAAACTGGGTTCTGTCAGTTTTAAAGATTGATGCAAGACGGTCGCTCACTTTCTTTGTGATGTAAGTAGAAATCTTCTTCACATTTGAGTCGCTCTGCAAATAGCTGCGGCTTACATTCAAAGGAATGTCTGGTGAATCGATAACGCCATGAAGCAAGGTCATGAAGTCTGCTACGATGCCTTCTACAGAATCTGTTACGAACACTTGATTGCAATAGAGTTGGATTTTGTTCTTCTGCAAGTCAAAACTGTTCTTCACCTTAGGGAAGTATAGAATACCTGTGAGGTTGAATGGGTAGTCCACATTGAGGTGAATCCAGAAAAGTGGCTCGTCGCTCATTGGGTAGAGTTTCTTGTAGAACTCCTTGTAGTCCTCATCCTTCAATTCTGATGGCTTCTTAGTCCAGAGTGGAGTAGTATCGTTGATGATGTCATCTTCATCTGTGTCAATCATCTTCTTTGCTTCCTCATCCCACTTGCTCTTCTTCCCGAATGCTACAGGCACAGGGAGGAACTTGCAGTATTTGTTAAGAAGCTCAGTAATCTTGTATTTCTCAAGAAAATCCTTGCAGTCATCATCAATGTACATCACGATGTCTGTGCCGCGATCATCCTTTTCTGCTTCTTCAATAGAGTACGAAGGACTTCCGTCGCAGCTCCACTTCACGGCCTTTGCGCCGTCCTTCCAGCTCTTTGTGATGATTTCCACTTTCTTGCTTACCATGAATGAAGAGTAGAAACCCAAGCCGAAGTGGCCGATGATTGCGTTAGCATCTTCCTTGTACTTGTCGAGGAAGTCATTAGCGCCAGAGAAAGCAATCTGATTGATATATTTGTCGATTTCCTCTTCAGTCATGCCGATGCCTCGATCGCTCACAGTGAGAGTGCCAGCCTCCTTGTCAAGCTTTACTGTCACCTTCAGTTCGCCAGCTTCGCCCTTAAGTTCACCCTTGCTTGCAAGTGTCTTGAGCTTCTGCGTAGCATCGACTGCGTTACTTACAATCTCACGAAGGAAAATGTCGTGGTCTGAATAGAGAAACTTTTTGATGACGGGGAATATGTTCTCAGTCGTAACCCCGATGTTACCTGATTGTGCCATTTCCTTATTTCTTTTTAATTTCTATTTTATCATTTACTAATTCTGCTACGATTGTGTCGCCTGCATTGAGGTCTTCCTCCACAATCATTTCGCTGATTTTATCCTCAAGGTGCTGCTGTATAGCTCTTCTTAATGGTCGAGCGCCAAACTGTTTGTCGTAGCCCTTTTCTGCGATGAACTTCTGCGCATCTTCAGAAATCTCTAGATTGAAGCCAAGCTCTTCCATTCTCTTATAAAGTCCTTTCAGTTCCAATCCGATGATTTGCAATATTGCTTCAAGTTCAAGCTGATCGAATGTTATGATTTCGTCAATTCTGTTCAAGAATTCAGGAGAGAACTGCTTGTTCAGAGCTTTTTGAATCACGCTTCGGCTCACCTCTTTGTCGTCCATTCCTGTCATTGCAGAGAAGCCCACGCCGCGTCCAAACTCTTTCAGCTGCCTTGTACCGACATTGCTTGTCATGATGATGACAGTATTGCGGAAATCTACGGTTCTTCCATTAGAATCGGTCAATCGACCATCATCCATCACTTGAAGAAGCAAATTGAATACATCCGGATGAGCCTTCTCGATCTCGTCGAGCAGAACGATAGAGTAGGGCTTTCTGCGCACTTTCTCAGTCAGCATGCCACCTTCCTCATATCCCACATATCCAGGAGGTGCTCCGACCAATCGGCTCACTGTGAACTTCTCCATGTATTCGCTCATGTCGATGCGAATCAATGCATCTGTAGAGCCAAACATATAGTCAGCCAGTTTCTTAGCCAAATATGTCTTGCCCACGCCTGTAGGTCCAAGGAACATGAATGTGCCAATAGGGCGGTTTGGATCTTTCAGCCCGACTCGGCTGCGCTGTATAGCACTTACGAGCTTATCTATAGCGCTATCTTGAGCAATCACAGAGCTCTTCAGTTCCTGTTTCATGCCTTTCATCCTGATGCCTTCTGCGCTTGCCATCTTGCTAACAGGTATGCCGGTCATCATTGACACCGTCTGAGCCACCTCATCAGCAGTGACTTGCTTGCGGTTTTCCTCAAGCGATGCTTCCCATTTCGCCCTCATTTCGTCAAGCTCTTCTGCAAGAAGTTTTGAACGGTCGCGATATTGAGCAGCAAGCTCGTAGTTCTGGTTCTTCACTGCACCATCCTTTTTTGCAATGAGCTCAGCAACAGCAGCTTCCTTTTCTTCGATTTCCTTAGGTACATTGATGTTGTTGATTCTCACTCGTGAGCCAACTTCGTCAAGCACATCAATTGCTTTGTCAGGGAAGCTTCTGTCTGTCACATAGCGCTCTGTCAGTTTGACACAAGCAGCAAGAGCCTCATCGGTGTAAGACACATTGTGGTGATCCTCGTAGCGTTCCTTTATATTATTTAATATTGTAAGAGTCTCCTCTGGTGTGGTTTGTTCTACAATAACTTTCTGGAATCTACGCTCCAGAGCACCGTCTTTCTCAATGCTCTTGCGATATTCGTCAAGTGTCGTAGCACCGATGCACTGCAGTTCTCCTCTTGCCAATGCTGGTTTCATCATGTTGGCAGCATCCATTTGTCCTGCCTGATTGCCTGCACCCACAAGTGTGTGAATCTCGTCGATGAACACGATGATGTCTGGGTTTGCGCGCAATTCGTTGATGATGCTGCGCATTCTTTCCTCAAACTGTCCGCGATACTTCGTTCCTGCCACCACGCTACTCATGTCCAAGCTCACAATTCTCTTGCCGAACAGCACCCTTGCGACTTTTCTTTGAGTGATTCTGATTGCCAGCCCTTCCACGATGGCGCTCTTTCCCACGCCTGGCTCACCAATGAGCACTGGGTTGTTCTTCTTTCTGCGAGAAAGAATCTGAGCCAAACGCTCAATCTCATTTTGTCTGCCAACAACAGGGTCTAGTTTTCCCTCTGCAGCAGCTTTTGTCAGGTCGAAGCCGAATTTGTCTATTGCAGGAGTGTCAGTGTTGCCCTTCTTGGCAGTCTTTGTGCTTGAGCTGTTCTCTCGTGCATTGCTGCTTCCAGATGGTGGCGGAGCATCCTCGGTATCTTCGTCTTCATCATCTTCATATCCCACTTGGCTCTGTGGCTGCTGAGTGGCAGTTTGTGTTGTGAAAGAGTCGAACAGCTCTTTGTATGTCACCTCATTGTCCTCAAGCACCTTTGCAACGAGATTGTCGTGCTGCTTAAGGATAGCAAGAAGCATGTGCTCAGCATCGCTTTCCTCGCTCTTCATCAGTCGTGCCTCGAGCACGGCAAGCCTCATCACGGTGTTTGCCTTCATTGTCAGTGCAATGTCTGTGCTGAGAAGCTTTGCCCCTTCATCGCGAAGCTTATCCTCTATGAGTTGCTTAACATTTGGTATATTTACGAAGAACTTCTGACGCAGCACATCAAGAGCTTTGCTCTCGCCGTCACGAATCAATCCGAGCATGAGGTGCTCAGGGCCAATGTAATCGTTGTTCAGTCTGAGAGCCTCTTCCTTGCTGTATCCGAGAATTCTTGTCAGTCTTTGCGAATATTTGTAATTCATATTGATGTTCTGTATTCTGTGCATTGATTATGCACACACACCACCGGAATAAATCAAAATATGTGCCTGAGCAATTATTCTTTCATCCATGCTGACAATCTGTCAACAATTTCTTGTCTCATGTCTGCTGGCATGTTGTTGATTCTGCTCACATGGCTGCCTCTTGGCTGCACATACACCCTCATGTTTTTCTTGTTCTTGCATTTGAGCCAAGTGCACACTCCGCTTGCGCTCCAAGGGTCAATTTCGCCATATATAAATATATGTGTAGGATCGTTCTCTTTGAGGTACTTGACTGTACGCTTGTAGAGGCGGTCATCAAAGTCATATTGTCTCAGGCTGTCAGGGAGCATGAGCTGCTTCAGATACCCCTTAGTGCTCTTGACAGAAGCCCATTTCTTGATAGGCTTGAGTGAGTATCCATAGTAACCCAGTTCGCGGCTTGCCTGCACATCGAATGGCATGTATTTGTTAGGGTATGAGAAATAGTCGGGATCGGAAATGGTGAGCAATGCTCTCATCCATTCTTCATCACTTGCATCTAAGGAAGGAAGCGTGTTGACAGGAGTGCCCCATTGCCAGAGGGCAAATGGAAGCTCGAGAACGCAATAGTCGAAGATGTCTTCGTTGCTGATGTAGAACTTGTATCCTCGTTCCGAACAAAATTCGTTGAACATTGGCATAAGCTTTGCTTTTCTCATCATCAATTCTTGCATTGCACTCTCAATTGCCTGTCTTTCAGCTTTTGTGCCAACTTGTTTTGCTAGGAACTTCTCATGCCTTCCATCCTCAATGCCTCTGTTCAGGGGGGCAACATAGCTCACGCTCACATCCACATCGTCTGGGTAGGTTGCGCGGTAGAACATCGTAGTCTGCCCTCCCTTGCTTATGCCTGTGCTTATCCATTTGCCAGTGAAGTATTCGCCAAATGCTTGTCTCACATGGTGATAATCCTTCAGTGAGTTGTCCACGGTCATGTAGTCCCAATTTGTTGGCACAGGTGTGCTTTCTCCAAAGAATCGGTATTCGCAAAGAATCACATTTGCCTGAAACATCTGGCTCAGTTCCTCTTCATATCCCTCTCTCATTCCGTAGTCGGCATAATATCCTTCGGTCACAATCACTGTTGGAGCTTTAGGATCTCTTACTCCGATGATAAGTCGTTGCTCAAAAGTGCCGTCAGCATCGTCATCGCCATTGACAAATTGAGTGAATTTTACGAGATATTTTTCTGGGAAACAAGTTGATTTCATGCTTTTCACCTCTGTCACGCCCTTTATCGACATGAGCTCCTTCTCTGCTGGGGGTAAAAGCATTTCTGCAAAAGCACATAATGCTACTATTGCAAACAAAACGGATAAGCAAGTTCTTTTCATAATACAATTATTCTTTTTCTTTGTAAAACGGCTACAAAGATAATGATTATTGGTGAAATAACAAAACAAAAATGACTCTTTGTGTTAAGAGTCAGCAGTTTACAAAAAGGTTTAATTTATTGTCCCTAAATCTGTTATAGTAATTCCCCTATATTGTGGGGATTTTCTCTTTCATACCTTTCGTTGGGCTTATAACTTTGCATTCGAAATCAAAACAAATCTACAACCCTATAATAAAAAACAGTCATTATGAAAAAGTTTATCTCCCTTGCCCTTGCGGCAGTCGTAGCGCTCAGCGCTAATGCAAAAAGAGTAGAAACAGCTCAATTCTCATCAGTCAAAGTGAATGTTCCTGTTCATCTTGTAGTTGTGAAAGGCAGGACCTTCAGCGTTGATGTCATTTCACGCGATGCTCAGCTCGCAACAGCTGTAAAGTGGTCTGTCAAGGACGGCATTCTTCGCCTCTCTGCTCAGGACATCGAATCGCTTGAAAAATCTGGCAGGCCAGTGAGTGTCATTGTGACAGCACCTGTCGATGTGGAGTATAAGGTTGGCAGCGACATGAAAGGCACGCCAATAAAGCATCGCAGGCATAGGAGATAGCGGCGTGCTACCTCCTGTGCTTTGCTTTATGCTTATTTCTTCCAGGCATTTACAATCTCACCCACATACATGATGTGTGGCTTATTATTCTCATACATCCCCTTGATGTCTTCTGGTGCCTGGTTGTGATCAAGCTCTGCAGAGTATATCTTGCGGCACTCAATCACGAGGTTGGCTTCAGCAAAACGAGGGTTGCCAAGCTCTGTGAATTCTGGGTGAAGGCCGCTGTCTTTAATTTTGTCGCCATCTCTGCCAGAGTGTGAGCCTACATAGATCACCTTCTCGTTCTCAGATTGTGGCAAGACATTGACTGTGAAGCAGTCGTTACTTTCCATGAATTCGTATGTGTAACGCGATTGCGACACATACACTGTCATTGTAGGACGGCCCCACAACTTTCCTAATCCACCCCATCCAATTGCCATAGCATTGTAGCTGCTGTCAGTACCAGCAGCAAGAATCATTCCAGCAGATAGCTCCTTCACAGGCTCAATCGAGATTTCTTCAGGAGTGATTTTCGTCCATTCTCCCGAAGCAGCAATAGAGTCATTAGTACTTGCTGCGTCTTTGTTGACATTTGTTTTTTCTGTGCAAGCTGTCAGTATCGCGAAAACAGCAAGCACAATGATTGTTAATTTCTTCATTAAAGTTAATTTTAATAGTTTGTAGATGTTTGTCGTTGCAAATTTATGAAAAAGAAGTGACATCGTCAACACTCAGTACGATTCAGTTTACTATTTGTGTAAAAAAATAATATTTTTCCTTTTATCAACAAGAAATATTTCATTCAGTAGCAAAATTGGTGGTAGATGTTGCAGATGATTTACATGGTTTTATAAAAATAAATATAAAAACGCTTTAAAAAAATTTTT
>JAGHVC010000118.1 GCA_018064505.1 Candidatus Minthosoma caballi
GCTACAATCTGTCGCCAAACCATAGTAATCAATTCGAACTGCACGCTAATTACACATACAATATCCATAGCGAAATGTCCATCCAATTCGGAAACAACCTCATTTGGAACCAGGCACACAAAGAACATGAGCGATACCGATTGGATCAGACGGAAGGTTGGTCGGCAGATAAGGCATTGGGAGCGTTGCCTTCCACACGCCAACTCCTCATGCAGGGCTTCGACCGTCAAAACTCGTACATCGAGGACCAAAGCAAATTGTCAAGCCGTTACTTTGTCAACATGAAATATAAACATAGCCGTGGCAACATTCACAATGAATTCACCTTGACTCCTGCCGTGACTATATGGAACGAGCACGAGAAATATCATCGTGATGCACTCGACACCTGCTTCAGTCGCAAGCTGCTGATGCCCGAATTGCTCGCCGATTTCGATTATAGGACGAAGAGAACGAATGACGATGGTCTAAACATCTCATGTAGGACCAATTACAGTTACAACCTTCGTAGCAAAGCCCCCGATATGCAGATGCTGCTGAATGTGCGCGACGCTTACAATCCACTGGCAATAACATTGGGCAATCCCCATCTGCACCGCTCTTACGACCACAACTTTTCTGCCATCTTCCACTATCAACGATATCGTAACATGGGCACTGATGGCATCTACGAGAGTCTGAACGCAACCTTCAATGTTCTGCAGAATGCCATTGCCACGGGCTATACATACAATCCCGCCACAGGTGTCTATACATACCAGCCAATCAACATCAATGGCAACTGGGATGGCAATCTTTTTTGGCTTCACCGTCATGCACTCAGCAAAATATTTGGCTACGAGATTATGAACGGCTATACCTATCGTCATAGCGTCGATCTCATTGGTGGTGAGCGCAGTACGGTCAATTCACAGACAGTCGTACCATCATTGCAACTCATTTGCAAGCCAAACAGTAAGAATCAACTAACACTGACCGGCAAATGGAACTGGACACGCTACGATAGCGAGCGCCCTGGCTTCACTACTCGCTCAACGCTCAACCATCAGTATGTGCTTAATGGACAGTTGCAACTCCCTGGCGACCTCCAGTTCGTCACAGACTTTGGTCTCTACATGCGCTCTGGCTACGACACTCCTTCCATGAACACCAGCGACTGGGTATGGAATGCATCCCTCTCTCGTTCCTTCATGAAGAATAATCTATTGCTGAAAGTCACAGGCTACGATATTCTCCAGCAGATCAACAGCATCACACAGGACTACAACAGCCAGGGACGCACCGAGACTTGGGTGCGCTCCATCCCAAGCTATGTGATGGCAACGCTGACTTACAAGTTCCATGTAGCACCAAAGAAGAAATAAATACAATGCGTGCACAAGGTCTATAATGTAGGAATGTAAAAAAAATGCCTCCCGGTGCTTAATGCATCAGGAGGCATACGCTTATATAAAGTATGTGTAATCGTAGGTTAATTACTCGTTGGTGTTTCCTTCGCAAAGAGAGTGGAAGGAACTGCCATCGAAGCAGTGAGTGCAGACCTGGCACTTGTCAAGGCCAATGGCTTCGACGATGGTTTCGAGCTTACTGAACTTGAGGCTGTCGAGGTTGAGTCGCTTTGCTATCTCTGCTACCATTGCGTTGTACTCTGGCGAGTCGGTAGTGGCGTATGCCTTGAGACGGTCGGCTGGAACATCGACATTCTCTGCTGTGTGGGCATCGGCAAGCATTGTGGCTTTCTCGCTGTGAGTCTCGAAGTCCTTGATGACGCGGCGCGCGATAAGCTCAAGCTCGTTCTTTGATGCTGAGAAATTGATGAATGGACAAGCGTAGATGAGCGGTGGGCATGCGATGCGCATGTGCACTTCCTTTGCTCCGAGATCCTTGAGCACCTTGGTGTTTTCGCGAAGCTGGGTGCCACGCACGATGCTGTCGTCGCAGAAGAGGCAGCGCTTGCCTTCGAGCATGTCTTTGTTTGGGATGAGCTTCATCTTTGCCACGAGGTTGCGCATGTCCTGATTTGCTGGCATGAATGAGCGTGGCCATGTAGGAGTGTATTTGCTGATGCCTCTCTGATAAGGCACCTGATGGCCTGCTGAGTATCCGATTGCCATGCCTACGCCTGAGTCTGGGATGCCGCCAACGGAATCGACTTCTGTCTTGTCTTCCTTACCCATGACGCAGCCTGTGTGGAAGCGCATAGCTTCAACATTGCGGTTTTCGTAGCTTGATGTTGGGAAGCCGTAGTAGATCCAGAGGAATGAGCATATCTGCATCTTCTTGTTTGGCTTGCGCAACTGTTCCATGCCGTTAGGACGCAAGCGGACGATTTCGCCAGGACCTACATAGTATGATGTCTCGTAGCCAAGATTTGGGAAGGCTGTTGATTCGCTTGTCGCAGCCATTGCTCCGTCTTTCTTACCGATAACAATTGGGGTGCGTCCCCATGCATCGCGCGCTGCGATGATGCCGTCTTCGGTGAGGAGAAGCATTGAGCATGAGCCTTTCACCATGTTGAACACATTTTCGATGCCTTCGGTGAATGTCTTTCCCTTGATGATGAGAAGGCTGATAAGCTCGGTAGGATTGATCTTTCCACTGCTGAACTCGCTGAGGTGCATGTTCTCCTGAAGCAGGTGGTCGGCAATTTCCTCCATGTTGTTGATTTTTGCCACTGTCACGATGGCGAAACGGCCGAGGTGGCTGTTCATGAGCATTGGCTGAGCATCTGTGTCGCTGATGATGCCTATGCCTGAGTTTCCCTGGAACTTGTCAAGCTCTGGTTCAAAGCGAGTGCGGAAATAAGTGTTCTCAAGATTGTGAATTGCACGATAGAATCCGTTGTCCTTGCTGTATGTTGCCATACCGCCGCGACGGGTGCCGAGGTGCGACTGGTAGTCGGTGCCATAGAAAAGGTCAGCCGCGCACTTTTCCATTGATACGGTTCCGAAGAATCCTCCCATTTTTGTTTTCTTTTTTGAGTTTTCGCGAGCGGTTTCGCCTTTTGATACTTGTCAAAAGCCTTGAATATGCTACGCATTGATTGAGTTTGTGGTTGCAAAGTTACATTTTTTTACTGAAGAAAGAAGAATGTGTCAGCAAGATTTTATAGGTTTTCTAAAGAATATATTAGTAAAACACATATAT
>JAGHVC010000097.1 GCA_018064505.1 Candidatus Minthosoma caballi
ATATTAAGGGGGGGCGAGATTAGTAAAAAAGAACAAAAGAACAAAAGAACAAAAGAACAAAATATTATTAAGGTGATAAATTACGCATTTTGGTCTTCCGAATTGTTAATATTTGCAAAAAAACATTAAAATTCTTCTATTAATTTTGCTCTGCCTAAATTTGCCGACGCAAACGATTTAAGTGAGTAAAATGGAGATTACAGAAAAAATCATATTGATTGACTACGAAAAACGAAAGATATTGTGCACAAAGCATAGCGTTTCATCGGTGTTTCTTCCTTTTCTTTTTTTGACATAATAAAACCCCGAAAGTTTTTTGTCTAACTTTCGGGGGGCATATCAATTATGTTGGTGAGTGCATTTGTCTTTTTGTCCTTTTGTCTTTTTGTCTTTTTCGCTTTTTGTGATTTTAATACAGCATTGATAATTTTCGTGAATTGAGTGTGTTCTCCTTCTGCCTCTACTGATATTGTCTGATTCTCACATCAATGCCGCTGCCGTCAAGTAGTTTGACAGTTTGCTGAATCTCTGTGTTGCCGTAGTGATAAGGGAACACAACCTTTGGGGAAAATGATTTTGCTGCTTTGGCAAGCTGCTCTGGAGTCATAGTGTAAGGAAGGTTGCAAGGGAGGAAGGCAACTTCGATGTCCTTGATGGAAGCCATTTCTTCGATGTCCTCTGTGTCGCCAGCTATGTAGATTCTCAATCCGTCGATGGTGAGTATGTAGCCGTTGTCTCGTCCTTTAGGATGGAACTGCTGCTTGTCGGCAGAGTTGTTGTAGGCAGGCACAGCATCGATGGTGATGCCGAGTGCAGTGTGGCTGTCGCCATTTTTCATCACAAATCCCTTGCCTCCGAGCTGTTCGCTGCTTCGAGGATTGAGAATGAGCTGTGTCTCTGCTTTTGTGAGTTGCTCTATAGCAGTTGCATCGAGATGGTCATGGTGCTCGTGGGTGACGAGTATGATGTCTGCTTTCGGCAGAACGGAGTAGTCTGTTGCAGGTTTCACAGCGTTTGTCACAGGATCCACATACAGCCATTTGTCACCAATCTGCATGCTGAGTGAGCCATGCTTGATGCAGTGGATGGCAACAGGAGCGCCGCTTTTTGTTGTGAAAAGGTCCACTTCCTCTTTTGCGGAGATTGTTTTCTCAAATTCGCCAGCATCTACGCTCTTGTAAGCGGTTTGTGCGTTGCAGCTGAAAAATGCTGATAGAGTGGCAAATAGCGACAAGATGAATGTTTTTGTTTTCATAATTTTATAGAGATTAGTTGTTCTTTTTCAGAGGAAGCACCTTGCTGTAAGTGAGCATGCGCCACACCCACTCGAAAGGTCCATACTGGCAATGACGAAGCCAAATGGCAGAAAATGCGATTTCGATAGTGAAAATGCCAATTGCTATCAATTCTGTTTGCCAAAGGCCAAACGAGAGCCCGAGCCCGAATCCTATGCCATAGAACAGGAGCATGCCAATGATGCTTTGCGAAAGATAGCAAGTGAGCGACATCCTGCCAGGAAATGAAAGGCATTTCCAAAGGATGGACTTAGGGCATTTGTCAAGCAAAAGGGCAAATGCAGCTATGTAGGCAATGCCTAATGGATAAACGCTGAAAGCATAGAGAATAGAGTGGGGGATGTCGCCCATAGGATGGCTATAAACAGCACTCCATGCGTAAGCAGCAGAGAGTGGCAACCCTATGGCGAATCCAAAAGAAGCGACTTTCAATAATGTTGCTTTGTGCTGATTGACAGCAGTTTGCAACTTGCTCTTTCCAATGGCATATCCAATAAGGAAAAGTCCTAAAACTTTGAAATATCGATGTGAGCTGACAAATTCCCACATGCGCTCCCAAGCTCCTTGCATGAGGAATGCATGAACATCATTGTAGCTGGATGCATCGCGTAGCCATGATGCAAAGTTGGTTTCTGTGATGCCATAGGCAGTAGCTGTGCTCCACCATGCATCGTAAGGGACGGTTGCTGGATCAATGCCTGTGATGCTGATGGCTGTATCGCAAACGACAGGAAGAATGAGGAATGCAATAGCCCATTGCAAGAGTTTTCTTGTTGTGCAAGAGCGGAAAAGCGGCAGAACCATGCCCATGAGAGCATAGAGCAGAAGAATGTCCCCGCTCCATAGGAAAAGCAGGTGAGCAAGTCCGATGGCGACAAGAATCAGCATGCGCCGATAGAATACTGCCATTCCGTTTCTTCCCTTGGCAAGGCTGTTCTCGAGAATAATAGAGAATCCGATGCCGAACAGAATGGAGAAAATAGTGTAGAACTTGCCATCAACGAGTATGAGTTGCGCCCAGCGAGTGATGCTATCGGCATCGGCAGTTGCCATCAAACTCTGCTCTTCGTCAGAAAGGAATGAGTAGAGAGTGAACTCCGGATAGTTGGCAAGAGCAATGCCGAGCAACGCGAAACCTCGCAGAGCGTCGAGAAGTATCAATCGTTTCATGGCACAAAGGTAAGGATTTATTTGAAAAAAGAGAATAATCGGGGGAAATAGTTTGTGCGTGTCGAAAACAATTGGTAACTTTGCAGTAATGAAATGAAAAATAAATCGTAATAATTATGGCACTTTTTGATCAAATAAGCAAGGACATTATGTCCGCAATGAAGGCAAGAGATGCAGTGCGTCTCGACACTCTTCGCAATGTGAAGAAATATCTGCTAGAGGAGAAGACTCGTCCAGGAGCAAACAATGAGGTGACTGACGAGGCAGCTCTCAAGATTATGCAGAAGCTTGCAAAGCAGGGACGCGAGTCGGCAACCCTTTTCATTCAGAACAACCGTCAGGATTTGGCTGATAATGAGCTTGCTCAGGTGGCTGTGATAGAAGAATATCTTCCAAAGCAGTTGAGTGAGGCTGAGCTTGAGGCTAAACTGAAAGAGATTATTGCCGAGGTAGGTGCATCTTCTCCTCAGGATATGGGCAAGGTGATGGGTGTTGCTACTAAAAAGCTTGCAGGTCTTGCTGAAGGAAAGGCTATCAGCGCTTGCGTGAAGAAGCTTTTGGCTTGATACACATTATTATATTTTAGGAATAACGGGCAATCGTGTGAAATCATTTTTGCACTTCGTGCTGAAAGGAAAAACCTCGAAAAACCTTCAGAAAACCTTGAAAAACATTATGGTTTTTATGGGTTGATAAGGTTTTTTATAGGTTTTTCTTTTTCGCGCAAAGCGCAAGATTTCGTAAAGCACAAAAACAATAATGGTGAAAAATAATAAATGTGCTTTTTCTTCGTTATTATATTCAGAAAGAGAATTTTGAACTTAAAGCAAATGCCTATGGATGACTCTACCCAAAGAATTCCTAACAGAAAAATAAAGAACCAGCTAAACCAGAACATTAAGCCAAGCAGCAACGCTCTGTTTTTCGTAAAGCTTTTTGCACGAGCTTACGCTGTGCCATCATTGAATTTGGCAGTGTAATTAATCTGTAAAGAGTTGGACACAAAAAAGGTTTTATCTGCAATTGCAGCATCTGAGAGTGCCAAGAGTCTTGCAAAACAAATGAGAAACAGCAAGATGAGGCACATCAAGGCTGACGGACTTTCGGGCTCGTCTGCCCCATTGTTGCTTGCCTCCATCCATCACAATGCGATGACAAAAGGCAATGCTGCAAGCACGATGCTCATTATTCTCAACGACCAAGATGAAGCTGGCTATTTCTACCATGATTTGACTCAAATGCTTGGTGAAGAGCGTGTATTATTCTTCCCTTCTTCATACAAGCGAGCTATCAAGTACAACCAGAAGGATGCAGCAAATGAGATTCTCCGCACAGAGGTGCTTACCAAGGCGTCGCAAGAGGGAATGCTGATTGTGACCTACCCAGATGCTATTGCAGAAAGAGTAGTGTCGCAAAGTGAGCTGGATGCAAACTCGCTGATAGTCAAAGCTGGAGACTCTTTCGACATCATGGAGCTTGAGAAAAGCTTCCTTTCGCTTGGATTCCAGCGCACTGACTATGTGTATGAGCCTGGGCAATTTGCGGTGAGAGGCAGCATTGTGGATATCTATTCTTTTTCAAGCGACCTGCCTTACAGAATCGACTTCTTTGGCGACGAGGTTGATAGCATTCGTTCGTTTGATGTGCAGAGCCAGCTGTCGCAAGAAAAAACTGACATGATAACCATCGTGCCAGAAATGACAAATGCTGATTCTTATATTTCTTTCCTCGAATTCTTGCCAGAAAGCTCGCTCATCGTGACAAAAAGCCTCGCTTATGTTTGCGACAAGATTGAGCAGATACACAGCGAAGGATTCTCCCAGCAAGCTCAAACTGAAGCAGAAACAAGCAAGGAAACTCTTGTGGATAACTTTATTTTGAATGGAGAAGACTTTAAGCATCAGGTAGTTGGCTTCAAGAATCTTGAAATCAAGCAAGGCATTGGCACCGATGCCAACACAATACATTTCTCTACATCGCCACAGCCATCATTCCACAAAAACTTTGAGCTTGTAAGCAACGAATTCCATCGTCTCATCGACTCTGGATACAATATTTGTATTTTCGCCGATAGCGAGAAGCAAATCAAGCGCTTGCAAGACATTTTTGAGGAAATGGCAAAAACGGAAGTTGACATCATTAAGTTTGACCCAGTGAATAGAGCCATTCATGAGGGATTCATTGACGATGGATGCAAGAAATGCTTCTTTACAGACCACCAGATTTTTGACCGATTCCACAAATACAGCCTCAAGAGCGAGAAGGCTCGAAAGGGCAAAGTGGCGCTGACTCTCAAAGAGATACAGCAATTTGAGCTTGGCGACTATGTGGTTCACATCGATCATGGAGTGGGCAAATTTGGCGGATTGGTAAGAGTGCCCGAAGATGGCGTCTTGCAAGAAAAGATAAAGATTATCTACAAAGATGGCGGCACTGTGTATGTTTCCATCCACGCTCTTCACAAAGTGTCGAAGTATAAGGGTAAGGAAGGGGAGCCGCCACGACTGAACAAGATAGGATCAGGAGCATGGGAAAGGATGAAAGACAGGGTGAAATCCAAAGTCAAGGATATTGCCCGCGACCTCATCAAGCTATATGCTCAGAGAAAACAAGAAAAGGGCTTTGCATACAGCAAGGATTCATACATGCAGCATGAGCTCGAAGCCAGTTTTATATATGAAGATACTCCCGACCAACTTCGTGCTACTCAGGAAGTTAAAGCAGATATGGAGAAGCTGCGTCCGATGGATAGATTGGTGTGTGGAGATGTCGGATTTGGAAAGACGGAAGTGGCTGTGAGAGCAGCTTTTAAGGCGGCATGCGATGGCAAGCAAGTAGCTGTGCTTGTGCCGACAACTGTGCTTGCATACCAGCATTACCAGACATTTTCCAATCGCTTGAAAGACTTCCCTGTGAAGGTGGATTACCTCACCAGAGCAAGAGATGGCAAAGCTTTGAAGCAAGCTCTGGAGGATCTGCAAACAGGAAAGACTGACATTATCATAGGCACTCACAAACTGATTGGCAAGCAAGTGAAATTCAAAGATCTTGGATTGCTTATCATTGATGAGGAACAGAAATTTGGCGTTGCTGTTAAGGAGAAGCTGAGACAGTTGAAGGTGAATGTTGACACACTCACAATGACGGCTACTCCTATACCTCGCACCTTGCAATTCTCCTTGCTTGGAGCAAGAGATTTATCCATCATCCAGACGCCTCCTCCTAATCGATATCCTATTCAGACAGAAATACATACATTCTCTCCAGAGGTATTTGCGGAAGCCATCAATTTTGAGATGAGCCGAAATGGTCAGGTATTCATCGTGAACAACAAGATAAGCAATCTGAAGGAGCTGGAAGAGATGATTCACCGTCATGTTCCTGATGCACGAGTTTGCGTTGGTCATGGACAGATGAATCCACAAGATCTTGAGAAAATCATCCTCGACTTCATGAACTATGATTATGATGTAATGCTCAGCACCACAATTGTTGAGAACGGCATCGATGTGCCGAATGCTAACACTATCATAATCAATAGTGCACAGAATTATGGCCTTAGTGACATCCATCAAATGAGAGGACGCGTGGGAAGAGGAAACAAGAAGGCTTTCTGCTATCTTATAGCTCCTCCTCTCGTGGCACTGAGTGATGTGACTCGACGCAGATTGCAAGCTGTGGAGAACTTTGCCGACCTTGGAAGCGGAATACATATTGCCATGCAAGATCTTGATATTAGAGGCGCAGGAAATATGCTTGGTGCTGAGCAAAGCGGATTCATCACCGACCTTGGATATGAAACATACCAAAAGATTCTGAATGAAGCTGTTGCGGAATTGAAAGGAAGTGAATTTGCCGAGCTTTTCACAGAGGAAGAAACAACTGATAAAGGCAAAATTGCTGGCTCAATATTTGTGACAGAAAGCAATGTTGAGAGCGACATCCCTGCGTTCTTGCCAGAGGAATATGTTCCAAATAGCGGAGAGAGAATGAGCCTTTACAGAGAACTTGACTCTTTGAGCACAGAACGCCAACTTGAAGAATATAAAAACAGATTACTTGATCGTTTTGGCACTATGCCAGAGGAGGGGGAGGAGTTGCTGAGAGTGATGCCTATAAAATGGATTGCTCAGCGACTTGGAATAGAAAAAGTCACTCTGAAACAGCATAGAATGATTCTGTACTTTGCAAAAGAGGAACAATATTTCCAAAGCGATGCATTCGAGAAGGTGCTTATTTATATAGGCTCTCACGGCAGGAACTGCACTCTTCGCGACGGTGAGAGAAAGTCATTGCTTATAAAGAATGTGAGCACAATGGCAAACGCTTTGCACATACTGCAAGGCATGGAAAAATGAGAATAGAATAGCCAAAATGCCTGTTTTTTAAGGGTTCTTTATTAAAAAGATGTAATTTCTTGTGCACAAAAGCAAGGAAGTCAATGAAAATCATTATCTTTGCATATTAAAGATAACATTTTCTGTACTTTTTCAAAGAAATCATCATAATGAATACAAGCGACTGCATTGTAATTATTCCTACTTACAATGAGAAGGAAAACATTGAGAAGATAATCCGAGCTGTTTTCGGCTTGGAGAAATGTTTCCATATTCTCGTTATTGATGATGGCTCTCCTGACGGCACTGCCACCATCGTGAAAGGATTGATGCAATCTGAATTTTCAGAAAGGCTTTTCCTTCTCGAGCGTTCAGGCAAACTTGGGCTTGGCACTGCGTACATTGCAGGATTCAAGTGGGGATTGGAGCACAATTACGATTACATATTCGAGATGGATGCAGATTTCTCTCATGCTCCATCGGATTTGCCACGCTTGTATTCAGCATGTGCAGATGAAGGTTATGATCTTGCTATTGGCAGCCGATACATTACAGGAGTGAATGTGGTGAACTGGCCTATAGGCCGAGTGCTCATGTCATATTTCGCATCTAAGTATGTTCGTTTCGTCACAGGCTTCAAAGTGCATGATACAACTGCTGGTTTCAAATGCTACAAACGCAAAGTGCTGGAAACAATTGACTTGGATGCTATTCGCTTCAAAGGATATGCTTTCCAGATTGAGATGAAGTTCACTACTCACAAGTGCGGATTCAAAATCAAGGAGGTGCCTGTAATTTTTGTGAACAGAACTGAAGGAGTGTCGAAAATGAATGGAGGCATCTTCGGAGAGGCATTCTTCGGAGTAATGCGCTTGAGGCTTGATGGATGGTTCAAGAAATATCCTAAAGCTCAGTAAATTCTGATTGACGAGAACAATGAAGACAATAATAAGAAACGCAACTATTGTTAATGAGGGCAAATCATTCGTCGGCTCTGTTGTTATTGAAGACGAAATGATTCAGTCGGTTATTGAAGGCGATGATTCCTCACAGCAATACGACACAGAAATTGACGCTACAGGACTCTATCTTTTCCCTGGAGTCATTGATGACCATGTGCATTTCCGTGAGCCAGGCTTGACTTACAAAGCAGACATTGCCAGCGAAAGCAGAACTGCAGCTGCTGGCGGTGTAACATCGTACATGGAGATGCCTAATACAAGTCCTCAAACAACAACCCTCGAGGCACTTGAGGAGAAGTTTAATCTTGGCGCAAAAAATAGCCGAGTCAACTACTCTTTCTTTTTTGGCGCCACAAATGACAATGTCGAGATGCTTAAGCAGCTTGACAGAAAGCGTGTGCCTGGCGTAAAGGTGTTTATGGGCAGTAGCACCGGCAATATGCTTGTGGACAGAGAAGAGGCTCTTCGTGCAATTTTCGCAACATCGCCATTGTTACTGATGGCTCATTGCGAGGACACAAATATTATCAATCAGAATATCAAGGCATTCAAGAAAAGATACAAAGGACAGAATGATTTCCCTGTAAGATACCATTCAAGAATTCGCAGCGTGGAGGCTTGCTATGCATCTTCTTCACTTGCAGTGAATCTTGCAAAGGATACAGGTGCAAGACTTCACATTGCTCATGTATCGTCTGCTCGCGAACTTGAACTTTTCGAGAATAAGCCTTTGGCTGAGAAGAAGATAACAGTAGAAGCAGTAATTGCGCACCTGATGTTCAGCACTGAAGATTATGACCTCATGGGCACAAGAATCAAGTGTAACCCTGCAATAAAAACTCCAGAGGATAAGCAAGCCCTGAGAGATGCACTTACAAACGGGCTGATAGATGTTGTGGGTACAGATCATGCCCCTCATCTTCTCAACGAGAAAGAAGGAGGAGCATTGAAAGCTACTTCTGGAATGCCAATGATACAGTTCTCTCTTGTTTCAATGCTTGAAATGAGTGATGAGGGCGTGTTGCCAATTGAACGCATACCAACTTTGATGGCACACAATCCTGCGACTTTATTCAACATTGAAAAGCGTGGTTTCATTCGACCTGGATATTATGCAGATTTGACTCTTGTTGATCCAAACGGAAACTGGCAAGTGCTGAAAGGACGATACTATACTAAGTGCGGATGGACACCTATGGATGAGAGAACATTCAAATGGAAGGTAAGACGCACAATCGTGAATGGCAAGACAGCTTATTGTGATGGAATTGTTGTGGACGGAGTAAGAGGCAAGGAATTGATTTACTCATGCGATTAAACTACAGAATCAGTGATATTGAGGACTACATCAACTGGGTGTATTTTTTTTACGCTTGGTCTGTGCCTAAAGATTCTGAAGAAGGACAACGACTCTTTGCTGATGCAAAAAGAATGCTAAAAACCATGCAGCCGTACATGAAAGTGAAAGCTGTTGTGGAAATATTGCCAGCATATAGTGAAGAAGATGATATTGTGGTGCAAAAGACTTATCTGTGTGAATGTGGAGCGAGACATGCTTACGGAGAGCCTATACACATCCCAATGCTGAGACAGCAGAAACCTGACAATGACGGTTATTGCTTATGCTTGAGCGACTTTATTCGTCCAAAATCTGCAATAAACAAAGATAGAATAGGCGTGTTTGCAACTTCTGCAAGCATTAAAGACGAGGCAGTGTTTGCAAATGACGAATACAACAAAATGTTGCTTCAAACGCTGTCAGACAGGTTAGCAGAAGCTGGAGCAGAAAGACTTCATGAAGAGGTGAGAAAACAGATATGGGGCTATGCTCCTTTTGAGCAACTCACTATAGGGGAAATGCACAAAGAGGCATTTCAAGGCATTCGCCCAGCAGTTGGCTATCCTTGCTTGCCAGACATTTCTGTAAACTTCATCATTGACGAACTCATAGGATTCAAAAGCATAGGAGTTACTCTTACTGAACATGCTATGATGAAGCCTCATGCCTCTGTGAGTGGATTTATGATAAGCCATCCGAAAGCAAGGTACTTTGCCATAGGAAAGGTTGATGAAGAGCAAGTGGCAGATTATGCAAAAAGACGAAATATCCCTTTTGAAGAAGCTAAGAAATACTTAATAGCCAACTTAAACACCGATTAATAAAGAACTCGAATATAGAAAATGCTATTGCGTATACTCATATTGATACTCATCATGTTGATGTTGCCTGACACTTATATATACATTATGTATATCAAGCGTTGGACAAAGAAGCTGTGGCTGCGATTGTTATGGTGGCTTCCATCACTTGCTTTGGTTACTGCGATGATTTACATTATGAGCACTAACGACATGAAGCCAGAGCATCAGCCTTGGGTTAGCATTTTTATGATAGTGTTTTTAGGAATATCTGCGCCAAAAACTTTATTCATGCTATTCGATGGCTTAGGTCATTTGATTAAGGCTAAAAGCGTTATTCGTACATTCCGTATAATCGGAATGACGGTTGCTATCTTTGCATTCATCATTCTTGGTTATGGCTATTTCTTCGGAAGGCATCATTATATCGTTCATCAGCAAACTTTTTATTTCAACGATTTGCCAAAGAAGTTTGATGGATATCGAATAGCGCAATTTTCGGACATGCATATTGGCACTCTTCGTGATGGAAATGAGAAAGATGCACGCATCATTATTGACATGATAAACGAGCAGAAGTGCGACATGATTGTTTTCACAGGAGACCTTGTAAATCATCAAAGTAGCGAAACAGATGGATTCCGTCGCGATTTGAACAAGCTTAATGCTCCTGATGGCGTTTACTCTGTTATGGGCAACCATGATTACAGTATGTACTTAAAGTATCCTGATGAGAAAGACAGGGCTGCAGATGTGGAAGAACTTAAGCGTAGGCAAGAATCATACGGATGGACATTGCTGCTTAATGATCACCGCATTATTCGCCGTGGTGCAGACTCACTTGTAATAGCGGGAGTTGAGAATGACGGCCGCCCGCCATTCCCTTCATTAGGGGATTTACCTAAAGCAATGAAAGGCCTAAAGCGTAGCTGTTTCACTGTGATGCTTAGTCACGACCCTACCCATTGGCGAAGAAACATTATTCCACAGACAAATATACAGCTCACATTGTCTGGGCACACTCATGCTGGGCAATTCAAAGTATTCGGATGGTCTCCTGTTGCTTATGTCTATGATGAATGGTCTGGGGCATACTCTGAAGGAAACCAAATACTTAATATAAGCGATGGCATTGGTGCCGTAATGTTCCCTTTCAGATTCGGGGCATGGCCAGAAATCAATGTGATCACTCTAAAAAAATCTAATAATCAAACAAATAAGAAATGAAGTTCCTAAACATTTTATATAAAATTTATTCTTTCTGTATCGCATTACCGCTTTTCATCGTGGTAACCATTTTCGTAGCAACTTCTGTAATAATCGCTGCGTTTTTAGGCGACTCTAAATATGTAGGATATTATCTTCCTAAGTTTTGGGGAAAGTGTGCTTGCTGGTTCTTCCTCATAAAGGTGAGAGTTGAAGGCAAAGAGAATATTAAGGATGATGAGAGCTATGTTTTCTTGGCAAACCATCAGGGATATTACGACATCTTCCTTGTTTATGGCTACTTAGGACACAATTTCAAGTGGATGATGAAAGAATACCTCAAAAAGATTCCATTTGTTGGTTATGCTTGCTATAAGTCAAAGCACATTTATGTAGGAGACTCTATTTCTGCAATAAGTAAAGCTGTTCAGCAAGCAAGGGAAACACTGAAAGGCGGTATGTCTATGGTTATTTTCCCGGAAGGCACACGCACTTACACCGGTAAGATGGGCACATTCAAACGAGGCTCATTTATGCTTGCCAACGAGATTGGACTTCCAATTGTTCCTATAACCATAAATGGCAGCTTTGATGTGTTTAACCGTAAAGCTAAGTCAGTGAATTTCGGTACATTGACAATGACTATTCACAAGCCTATTACTGCAGAAGAACGAGAAGGAAAAGCTTCTAAAGTTGTCATGCAACAGGTTTATGATATTATCAATGGAGGTTTGGAAGAAAAATACAAATCATAATAGCTGAGACAAAGATTATTTGTTGTACGCATTATATCGTAAAAACCAAAGAAGGGCATTCCGATCAGAATGCTCTTCTTTTTTTGTGTATCTTTTTTTCACTTCAAGAAAAAGTCTTTCCAGACTTTCACCATGGATGACTCATTAGTAGAAATGATTTCTGCTGTTCTAGTATAGTTTTTATACTCAGTCTTTCTTGTAGGATCAATATGAGCAAGAATATTCTTTGTTGTTGCAGGGAATATCTCTCCATTTAGTTGGTAATAGAAAGCATTGTTCATTGGCAGAGGTCGTTCTTCCTCTTTGATCCCTCCGTTGGCATCAGCAACTGCAGCCATAAAACTCCCTAATCCAGCAAGTCCTGCACCTGATTGAAGAATATTTTGAGTGTTATTCAAAACATCCACGCCTCTCTGGTCAAGGGCTCTTCTATCTACTTCCCTGACGCAGATAACACGAGCTATTCTGCCATTGATTGTGTCTTCTCGAACAATTCTTCCAAACTTCTGCTCACTGCCTACAGGCATATAAGTGTCTCCATTAGGAAACTCAACTCTCAAAACTGTGCCTGGCAAAGCTTCCAGCAGTGTATCATTCTGTGAATACCATAGTGTTTGTTTTCCTACATGAATGTTGCAAGGTACTTGTGTTTTTGACTTCTTAAACAATCCAACATAGACAGTTGCCACTTTGAATTGTTTATTAATAAAAGGCCAAACACCCGTAGGTTCCCAATCTTTCGATTGAGCAAACATTGGCAATGACATCATGCAAAATGTCACTGCCAATATTGAAATGAACTGTTTTCTATTCATTTATTGTTACTGGTTATTTTACCTTGACAACCAAGTACTTACTTATGCTCCAGAATTTGTTTGCATCCGTAATACGAAGTGTGTACTGTCCCTTGCCATCCTTTAGCAAAGTGTAAGAACCTGCAGGATGAGTTGTGAGCAATTCAGCAGACTTGGATTCCAAAGGTATTACACTAACTTTACGAATATCTATCTTTGTAAAGTAGCTCTTATTGTAGTTACCCTGGAGAACTTCACCCTTATTCAAGATGCCTTGTTCTTTCAACTCTTTGTTTGTGCCAAACACATACCAAGCTGTGTTGAGTTGTTGGTCTTGATTGCGAGCAATCTGCTCAGTTTCCTCTTTCTCCTGTTTCACCTGAGTATTCTCATCCTTTAGAGTGTTCACAGTATTGCCGAGTTCTTCAATCACAACATCTTTCTCCGCTAACTGAGAACGAAGAGACTCAATCTCTGCATTCTTTTCATTGAGTTGTTGAGTCAATGAATTGATAGCTTCTTTCAGCTTTGCAGAATTAATAGTGCTAGACTTCAGCTTGCTTTCTAATTCAGCAATCTTGCGCTTATTCTCTTCGAGAGCTTCCTGAATAAACTCCATGTTCTCACGAATATTTGAGGCTGTGCTGTTATTTTCTGCACTGCTCTTCATCATGTTAACACGACCTTCTGCCTCATTAATTCTATCGAAGCCCTTTTGTACTTCCAAAATGCTGCCCATCAGGTCGTTGATTTCGCTATCCTTTTGATCGATAATGCTTTGCAATGAATCACGATCTCCGTTAGGATTTCCCATGTACCTATTACCTTGGTCACATGCAGTCAGCATTGAAGAAACAATTGCTGCCAAAAAAAGAATCTTTTTCATATTGTCTTTCCTTTCTTTTTCGACTTATTTATACTTGTTTTTTGACTTTCCCGTTCCCATTATCAAATCCATGGGGTTTGTCGAGTTTGTCTTATCCTTATTCTGTTGTTTCTTTATTTCTTTCCTATCTTCTATTATGCTCTCTTTCGCTTCCGAATCATCAGCACCTCCAAGCACAATCACTATTTCTCCTCTTGGCTCTACCTCTTCAAAGTGCTTTATAACTTCACTTAGTTTTCCTCTGACACATTCTTCATGCACCTTCGAAATTTCACGAGCCACACTCACAAGTCTTTCAGCACCAAACACTTCAGCAAACTGTTGCAGCGTTTTCAAAAGCCTTCTTGGAGATTCATAAAATATGATGCTTCGCATCTCGTTCTTCAAGAACTCCAATCTTGTTTGTCGTCCTTTTTTCTGAGGTAAAAATCCTTCAAAACAGAACTTGTCGCATGGTAATCCACTACTCACCAAGGCAGGAACAAATGCAGTTGGACCAGGAAGTGTTTGAACTTCTATTCCATTTCTCACGCATTCCCTCACAAGCAAGAAGCCAGGATCACTGATTGCAGGAGTGCCCGCATCGCTAATCAGAGCAACCGTAGTGCCTGCTTGTATCTTTCTCACCACTCCTGTCACTGTTTCATGCTCATTAAACTTATGGTGAGAAAGCAATTCTCCCTGTATTCCATAGTGCTGTAGTAAAACGCTTGATGTGCGAGTGTCTTCTGCTAAAATCAAATCAGCTTCTTTCAACACTCTTATCGCCCTGAAAGTCATATCTTCCATATTTCCAACAGGTGTTGGCACTACATACAGCTTACTCATGCATCTTTATTTTTCGGCAAAAATAGGAATAAAATCATTAGCAGAAATAAAAAAAAGTTATTTTTTTCCTCCTTTACAACTTTTTTTCACAATAAACTGCGATTAAACACTAGTTTTTGTGTATCTTCGTGCTGAATTTAAAAATCATTACGATTATGAAAGAAACCAACATCACTTTTGCCAAAGTTGTGCGCGTGCTTGTTGCCACAATAATTCTGATAGGAGCATATTTTTTAATCAAAAGATTAAGCAGTGTTCTTATTCCTTTTCTTGTAGCGTGGTTAATTGCTTATCTCCTGCATCCTATTGTGTCTTTCATACAGCACAAGTGCAGAGTGAAATCAAGAGTTGTCAGCATCATCATAACAATCATGCTTATCTTGGGTGTGATAGTTGGAGTCTTATATTTAATCATACCTCCTATCTTAGATGAAGTTGCCCGACTAAAAGACATAATCGTCAGTTATGTGACTACTGATTCCACAGTGACTTCAGTTTCGTCAGATGTTGAGGAATTCATCAAACGCAACATCGACATTAACGAAATAAAGAAAGCGCTGACATTCAGCGATGTGTCACAGTTCTTGGAAGAAAGAATACCTCAATTCTTTTCATTAATAAGCAGTTCTGTCAGCGCGCTTATCGGATTTGTGTGCTCACTCATCGCCATAATCTACATGTTCTTCATTCTGCTAGATTATGAAATAATGAGTGAAGGGCTTTTTAAGATAGTTCCGCCACGCCATAGGGAATTGGTGCATGGCATTATGCTCGATGTTGAAAAAGGTATGAACAGCTACTTCCGAGGGCAAACAATAATAGCTATGTGTGTTGGCATTCTATTCTCTATTGGCTTCTTAATCATAGATTTTCCATTAGCGATCCCTCTCGGTTTGTTCATTGGCTTTCTCAATCTGGTACCTTACTTGCAAGTCATAGGATTTATTCCGACAATAATACTGGGGCTTTTGAAAGCTCACGACACAGGAGATAGCTTTTGGGGCATAATGCTTGCAGCCATCATTGTGTTCTGTGTTGTTCAGGCTATTCAAGACTGGGTGCTCACTCCGCGTATAATGGGGCATGTCACAGGACTAAATGCTGCAATAATCTTACTCAGCCTCTCAATTTGGGGATCTCTGCTCGGATTTGTCGGACTTATTATTGCGTTGCCTGCTACAACTCTAATTGTCTCATATTACAAAAGATATGTGTTGCAGGAGCCTGAAGAAACAAAGACTGACAGTTCTGAGATTAACAAAATCAACGCATAGAAAGAAAAGCAACAAATTATATGAAGAAACTATTATCTTTACCGCCAAATGCGGTTGATAAATTCCTTGAAATAAATCAATTACCCAGTTCTGATTATTACTGCACTTCCGATCCTGTTGGCTACAAATTGGGCTCTGGAGGTGGAACAACATGGCTGTTAGAAAAAGCAGCTATAGCAGAAGGAGCAACGCCTGATTCATTTTCTTCATGGCTTTCTAAAGAAAAACGCATACTTATTCATGCTGGCGGGCAGTCGCGAAGACTTCCAGCTTATGCTGCTGCAGGAAAAATTACGCTGCCAATACCTGTGTTTAGATGGATGAGAGGCCAAAAGATAGACCAAACTCTTTTAGACCTTCAGCTTCCGCTATACGAAAACATAATGAACCAGGCCCCAGATTCTCTTCGTACACTCATTGTGAGTGGCGATGTGTACATACGCAACACCCGCCCTTTGCAGCAAATACCAGAAGCAGATGTTGTTTGCTACGGCTTATGGGTTGAACCATCGCTTGCTAAGAATCATGGTGTGTATTTTATGAACAGAAAAACGCCAGAACTTCTTGATTTTGTGCTACAAAAACCATCCACATCTCGTATGGCAGAATTGTCTCAAAGCCACCTTGCAATGATGGATATTGGCATATGGCTGCTGAACGATAAAGCTGTTGACATATTGCGACGACGCAGCAAAATTGGCAACGGCTCCAATCCAGAAGATTATCATCCATACGATTTATACTCTGATTTCGGGTGTGCTTTAGGAAAAAATCCAACTGCTATTGACGAAGAAATAAACAAACTCAAGGTTGTTATTCTCCCTTTGGAAGGTGGTGAGTTCTATCATTACGGTACAACTCCTGAAATGATTTCGTCAACTACAGCACTTCAAAATCAAGTGCTTGACCAGCGAATGATCATTCAGAAGAATGTCAAAAAGCATCCTGCTGTTTTCACTCAGAACTCTCAGATATGCATTCCATTCACAGAGCAAAACTCAGACATTTGGATTGAAAACTCGTACATTCCAGCAACCTGGAACATTTCTTCTCAAAATGTGATTACTGGCATCCCTGAAAATGATTGGGCAATTTCTCTTTCTCCAGGACAATGCGTTGATATCCAAGCAATAGGGGAAGACTCCTATGTCATTCGCCCTTATGGGTTCCGCGATGCAATGCGTGGCCACATTCTCAATGACAATCCAACTTTCTTGGGCAACATTTTCATTGGGTGGGCAATCAACCACAAAATCGACCTCAACAGTATTGCCCATCAGAATGATTTGCAAGCAGCTGAAATATATCCTATTAGCAACAATAAAGAACAAATAGGCAGACTTCTCGCCTGGATGCTCGATCCTGCTCCATCAGAGAATCTATGTGATGAATGGGCGTCATTGCCTCGACTGTCGGCAGACGAGATTTCAGCTCGGGCAAATCTTGAGCGACAAAGTAAACAAAGAAAAGAGCTTTTAGCAAAGAATATTCCTCAACTTGCTGATAATTACCGAAAAAGCGTATTCTATCAAATCGATCTTAAGGATGTAGCTAAAAAATACTCAGAATACAATATAGAATTACCTGCAGTATTAAGTGACGACGCATTGCCTATGCAACGCATTCACGATGCAATGTTCCGTGCTCAAGTTCAAAAACTTAGAGGAGAAGATTACAATGAGAATGAGAACAAAGCATTCTCGTTGCTTCAGAAGCAAATTGTTGACACGGCAATAAACAATCCGCAGTTGCCAAAGCTGACTGCATATATGGATCAAATTGTGTGGGGCCGATCTGCAGTTCGCATTGATATTGCAGGAGGTTGGACAGACACGCCGCCACATTGCTTGCTTCGCGGTGGTAATGTAGTAAACCTTGCAATCGAACTAAATGGACAACAGCCTTTGCAAGTGTATGTAAAACCTTCTAAAGAATTGAGAATCACATGCAGAAGCATTGATTTGGGAGCTGTTGAATACATCACCACATATGACGAATTGGCAATGTTCAACAAGGTTGGTTCTCCTTTCTCGATTCCAAAAGCTGCCCTTGCACTTTGCGGATTCTTGCCGCAGTTCTGCCAAGAGAAATACAATTCGCTTTCCGATCAACTGGCAACATTTGGATCTGGCATTGAAATCACATTGCTTTCTGCTATTCCTGCTGGTTCGGGATTAGGCACAAGTTCAATCCTTGCTTCTACAGTACTGGGGGCATTAGCCGATTTCTGCGGATTGAACTGGGATAAATACGAGATAGGAAATCGTTCTCTCATTCTTGAACAATTGCTTACTACAGGTGGAGGATGGCAAGATCAATATGGTGGCATACTTCCTGGTATAAAGCTTTTGCAATCAGATAGAGGCTTCAACCAAATTCCAGTTGTGCGCTGGCTTCCAGACACATTCTTCCGTCAGCCAGAGTATCAGCAGTGCCACCTTCTTTACTACACAGGAATCACACGCACAGCAAAAAACATATTAGCAGAAATCGTGCAAGGAATGTTTCTAAATTCAAGCGAACACCTTGAGATTCTGCAACAAATGAAGCAACACGCTCTGGATTTATTTGACGCTATACAACTTGGAGACTTCCAGCAATACGGCAAATTGATTCGCAAGACATGGCAGCAAAACAAGGCACTCGATTCTGGCACAGAACCTGCATTAGTCGCTAACCTTTGTCAAAAGATTGATGACCTTTGCCTTGGCTACAAACTTCCAGGAGCGGGTGGGGGAGGCTATCTGTACATGGTTGCAAAAGACCCAGAAGCAGCATCGCAAATTCGTAAAATACTAAATTCCAACCCATTATCCAGCTCAGCTCGCTTTGTTGATATGCAGCTTAGTGACAAAGGATTACAAA
This sequence comes from Candidatus Minthosoma caballi, assembly GCA_018064505.1. Taxonomy (GTDB): domain Bacteria; phylum Bacteroidota; class Bacteroidia; order Bacteroidales; family Bacteroidaceae; genus Minthosoma; species Minthosoma caballi. The sequence goes on from JAGHVC010000097.1 coordinate 18,512, forward strand.
TTTCACGAAGTTAAACCTATTAAAACCTATATTTATGTCATTAGTTAAAACAAAAGACGGAACATCGTTTCTCGTTCCTTTCATTCTCATCACATCCCTGTTCTTTCTTTGGGGATTTGCACACAGTATCCTTGATGTACTCAACAAGCATTTTCAAGATTCGTTGAGCGTAAACAAAACCGAAAGTGCTCTTGTTCAAGCAGTTGTCTATGCAGGCTATTTCTTAATGGCAATCCCTGCAGGCAAAATCATCTCTCGTTACGGCTATCGTGTTGGTGTCATTACAGGTCTTATACTCTATGCCATCGGAGCATTGCTATTCATTCCTGGCGCTCAGATTCTCAACTTTAGCTTCTTCTTGTTGTGCTTGTTCATCATTGGCTGCGGACTCACCTGTCTTGAAACAGCAGCAAATCCTTATGTGACAGTGCTTGGCGATCCTGCATCTGCAGAACGACGCATCAACCTCTCGCAGTCGCTCAATGGACTTGGATGGATTTGCGGTCCTCTCGTTGGCGGAATGCTTCTGTTCAACGAATCTGGCGAAGATTCACAGTCAGCAATCGCAATTCCTTACGCAGCAATAGGTGTTGTAGTGCTCATAGTTGCTTTTGTGTTCTCAAGAGTAAAGCTTCCAGAAGTCATTGAAACAGAGGATGAAACTTCCGCAACAGCAACTACAAAATCATCTATTTGGCAGCACAAGAACTTCGTCTTTGGCCTTCTTTGTATTTTCCTGTATTGTGCGGCTCAAACAGGTCTCAACAGCTTCTTTATAAATTACACAACAGAGACAACGACAATTTCCGCTCAGACAGCATCGCTTCTGCTTGGATTTGTATGCATGGGACTTTTCATGTTTGGTCGCCTCGGTGGTAGCTGGATAATGAGCAAGATGCGTTCTGAACTCCTTTTGGGCATCTGTGCAGTAGGCGCAGCCATCACTATGCCAATCGTCATCTTCGCATCAGGAACCCTCGGAATCGGAGCTCTATTTGTTTGCTATTTTTGCGAAAGCATTATGTTCCCAACAATCTTTGCGCTTGCAATCAAAGGATTAGGTGCTTACACAAAACAAGGCTCATCTTACCTCATCATGGGCATTGTTGGTGGTGGCGTAGCTCCGCTCCTCATGGGATACATTGCCGACACAACAGGAAACATGCAACCAGCATTCTCAATTCCTATGATTTGCTACATCATCATTGCCATCTTCGGATTTTGGCTTCTCAAATCAAAAAAAGTAGCTAAATAATTTGTCAATTCAAAAAAACTCCCTACCTTTGCACTCGCTTACGAGAAAGACGGCTTAAAACGCCCATCATTTCATTAATCATGAACGCCTCGCAAGCTTTCAAAGGTTAGATCCGCTAGCTCAGTAGGTAGAGCACAACACTTTTAATGTTGGGGTCTTGGGTTCGAGCCCCAAGCGGATCACTTCAAGGAACGCTAATATACTGCAATATAGTATGTTAGCGTTTTCGTGTTATTTGTACACCCCTTTTACACTCCCCTATATTCATGTATCTTTATTAAGATTCTTTAATATAGGGGAGTGTTTTTTGTCTTCATTTGCAATGTACAGATGACAATTTCAAATAATTATAAAAAACTTGTATAGGATATTATTTAATAATTGCATACTTAATTAGCAAAACTGACTTTTTGAATCTATCGCTACATTTATCTGGGTTGTATTTTACTAAATTATTATTTCCTGTAATTTCAGACAATTTATACCATACTCCAGGCTCCATATCATGGTCAATACAAATTTCGTTACCTTTTTCCGAACCATTTTTTAATACTTTTATAAGGTTTGAAAAATTGGCTCCACGCCGATCTTTTATCGTTATTTTACCATCACCTACTTTTTCCCTTTCACAAAAAATAGTATTTGAAATTGCTAATACCCTCTTAGGCGTAGAAATGTTGCCTATACATTTGTCATTTATGGGATTACTCACCGCCTTGCCCATCAGAATCATCACTATGGAATATAGTACATCCTGGTTGTTCTTTATGTCACATTTGTCAAAAGTAATATTTTGATAGTTGGCATCCACATTGATTTGTTCAAACTCTCTGTTATTGTAGAATTTGTACTCATTGCATTTTCGTTAAGCGTTTTTCTTCTGTTTTTTTACATTTTCTAAGAGTCCTCTCTTGAAATGTTGGGTGAACCACATTTTATTTTATTTTATGCTTTTGTTGTTACAATCATTAAAAAATATTACCTTTGCATAAATTATTCTGCACCAATGTTGCCAAATAGATTTGCTACAGAAGAGGATAATCTAATCAATTTTATAACAACGAACAATCAAAACATAAATGAAATCAAAGAAATATGATATTTTTATAAGTTACCGTCGCAGTGGAGGTTCTGAGCGAGCTGAGATGCTTTACAATGCTTTCAAATCAAGAGGTATTCGGGAAGATAGAATATTCATGGATACGCACAAGCTTGGGAACGGAATTTTTAAAGCTGAACTTGTAGAAGCTATCAAGAGTTCATCTAACTTTGTTGTTTTAATAACAAAGGGCTGTTTCAATAGCACTAAGGATAAGGAACTTGACAACTGGTATTTAGAAATAGAAACAGCACTTGAACTTAAAAAAAATATCATCCCTGTTTATTTTGAAGATATAGACGAGATGTTAAAGCAAATACCGAGTGATTTTGAACATCTAAAAGACTATAATTCTGTTCGATATGTACAAGAGTATGCAGAAGCCGTTTATGACAAAATAGTGGGAATGCTCATATTTCCCAAAGAAGAGTCGCATCGTATTTGGAAGTTTGTTGCAAGTGGTCTCTTTTCTATTGTGTTTGTTGTATGTTACGCTTTCTTATATCAGTATTATCATGAAATTTTGCAAATTGGTCCACGGGTTTGTCTCTTTTGTTTTATCAGCGCATTAATTTCCTTTATTAGTTCTTATTACAATTACATTTTAAACAACGATTCTTGGTGTAGCAGAAATGCGCTAACAAATTTTGTAATACAGACTTCCACTATATGCTCTGCTAATATAACATTTATGAGTGCTTTCTTTATAGTGGAGAAATGCGGAATCAAAGATTCTTTATTGATTTTCCCATGTTCAGCGATAATTCTTCTTTGCCAGTTATTGATTTCTAACAATAAGAGAATTGGATTATGGATGATGTATCTTGTTGGGGTAGTAATAATTCCTGTTCATTATTTCATGTATCACCATAAACTGCAAATTTCTATCTTCATAATCATCTTTCTCGCCATTTACACATGCCTTTTCATGCTTAAGAAGAACAACAAAAGAGCATACAGTTTATTACATTGAATAGAAATCATCTTTGAAACGGCTTACATACTATATATGGATTTTCAACAAATAGTAGAAATATGAATTGGAACAGCAATCTTTTACCATATGAATTTGCATCGTTTTTTTCATTCATTTATGAAATAATAATGTATGGAATAATAC
>JAGHVC010000203.1 GCA_018064505.1 Candidatus Minthosoma caballi
ATGTGTAAGCACTGATGTGCTTGTATCTGTCTGTTGGTTGCAAAAATCGTAAAAAAAAAATGAACTATCAAAATTTTAAGTCTAAAACATTCGTTTATTCCTGTATTTTCTTGTGTAAGATGCTGATATTGTGCTGAAATAGACCTTTCAATGGCACTTTTTGCAAGGTTCCGGTTGTATGTGTTTATGTGATTATTTATGTCTTGCGAGTCTGCTTGCTGGGGCGTATGCCTTTCATCTCTGTAAGCAAACAAGGCACATCTGCGTTGGTTTCCGCCTTGTGTGCCTAAAGTGGTGTGAGTCACACCACCTATAGGGCTCTGAGTCACACCGCTTTTGAGGAACAAGGCAGAGGCTGAAAAGCTTGCGCCCGTCACGCATTATAGTTTATCGGGCATAAGCAATATGGCTTACAAGGGATAAGCGATGAGGCGTAACGGGCGCAAAGTTTTGAGGGGTGTGAAAGATGGGCAGCTAGGGTGGGGCAATTATGTTCTTCAGCATATTAGTGCAAGAAAGCCTCGCGCAGCATTGAATTTTTACTGTAATGTTACTATCTTTGCAGCAGCACTTGCAGCTCTCTGTCGAGGAGACGAAGCGCTATCCTTTGCTGAACAGAAAAGAGACAGGTTACCGCAACCTCGGCTATAAATTGCGTGAGGACGGATGCGAGTGCAACTGCATGACGCTCCGCGTATCATCGCATCTCATGCATTTCGACTCTCGCATGCGCGTGGCTCAGTTCCTCATGTCAAAGGCTATCCACGATGTGCTTGCGCCTCACGAGACGCTGTCGCCTGAGGACATTGCTGACTTGAATCGCAGCGGACATGGCTTTTCTTCTCGCGAACAGAAGGTGGATAAAACGAAGATTTTTAAGCTGGAAGAGTGAGAAAGGAAAATGAAGAATGGAAAATGAAATATCGAGGAATCGAAAAATCGATAATTCGATAATCCGAAAAAATCCGAAAAAAATCAAAATAAAACCTATGAAAAAGAACTTTATGAAAATGATGGCTGTGGGAGCTGTGGCTATGGGTGGCTCTATGGGGGCTATGGCGCAGGATGTGAATCTGCCTGCTCCTGACATGAAGATGCAGTCGATGGGAGTGGTGGAGGCACTTGCTACTCGTCACTCTGTGCGCAATTTTAGCAATAAGGCTCTCTCTCAGCAAGAGCTGTCTAATCTCTGCTGGGCGGCTTTGGGTAAGGCTCGCGATGATGAGCACCGCACTGCTCCTACTGCTATGAATCGCAAGGAGATACGACTCTTTGTGTTCTCTGCCGAGAAGGTGTGGGAGTATAATGCCAGAGAAAATTCCCTGAGATTTGTGGTCGATGGCGACCACCGCAATCTTGTGGCTGGAGGCAAGGCTTTCTCGCAGGACTTTGTGATGGATGCGCCTGTGTCGCTTGTCATGGTTATCGACTTTGACTTATTTGGTTCGCAGAACGAGCAAGCGCTGATGATGGGTTGTGTTGATGCAGGCAATGTGTCGGAAAACATCAATCTTTATTGCCAAGCGGTAGGGCTTGCTACTGTGCCACGCGCCACAATGGATGTTGAGGGATTGAAGGCTCTGCTGAAGCTCTCTGACAAGCAGCTGCCTATAATGAATAACCCTGTGGGGTGGGAAAAGAAATAAAAAGGTGTTACGGAAAATCGTGTAAAATCTTTTTGCACTTCGTGCTGAAATGAAAAACCTCGAAAACCTTCGATAAACCTTGAAAACAATATGGTTTTAATGGGTTGATAAGTTTTTTTATGGGTTTTCCCTTTTAGCGCAAAGCGCAATTTAACACTCACTGCATAACGCCGAGCTTTTTATGTGAATATCAACTGATTGCACCCCAGTTGATGTTTGTCTTACGCAGTTCGCGAAGCCTTGTCCACAAGACATTGTTTTGCGAATTGCGTTCTTCTGGGTCATTGTCAATCACTTCTTGAGCAGCCGTGCGAGCAAGATTGAGAATTTGCCCGTCGCGTGCAAGATTGGCTATCTTCAGGTCGAATGCCATGCCCGACTGCTGCGTTCCCTCAAGATCGCCAGGGCCTCTAAGCTTGAGGTCTTGCTCAGCAATTTCGAATCCGTCGGTCGAGTCAACCATTATCTGAATGCGCTTGCGGGTGTTTTCAGAAAGCTGCACTTTGCTGACAAGCACGCAGTAGCTCTGGTCGGCTCCTCTGCCAACTCGACCGCGCAGCTGATGCAGCTGAGAGAGCCCGAATCGCTCTGTGTTTTCGATGATCATCACTGAGGCGTTGGGCACATTCACACCGACTTCTATCACGGTGGTGCTCACAAGAATGTGCGTCTCGTGGTTGGCGAAACGCTGCATCTCTACATCCTTTTCTGCTGGCTTCATCTTGCCATGCACCTTGCCTACTTTATACATTGGGAAGGCCTTGCTTATCTCCTCAAACCCTTGCTCAAGGTCTTTCATGTCCATCTTTTCTGTCTCCTTGATAAGAGGATATACAATGTACACTTGCCTGCCTATGCTGAGTTCGCGGCGCATAAGCTCGTAGATGCGAGAGCGGTGAGAATCAAACTGATGTATTGTGCGGATTGGCTTTCTGCCTGGTGGCAATTCGTCGATTACGGAGACATCGAGGTCGCCGTAGAGGGTCATTGCCAGCGTGCGCGGGATAGGGGTGGCTGTCATCACAAGCACATGCGGCGGCATTGTGTCTGATGTGCTTGATGCGGACGATGGCATGCCGTCGGCTTGTGCTCCTTTCATCCAGAGCTTGGCTCTTTGAGCTACTCCAAATCGGTGCTGCTCGTCGATGACTACAAGCCCCAGACGATGGAACTGCACACTCTCTTCTATGACTGCGTGCGTGCCTACGAGTATGTGAATGTCACCTGTGATGAGGTCGCTAAGGATTTGCGTTCTTCTCTTTCCCTTCACCGTGCCTGTGAGCAGTTCCACTCGCACAGGCATATCGCCAAGAAATGCACGAAGCGTTTCTACATGCTGCTCTGCAAGGATTTCCGTTGGAGCCATGATGCAAGCTTGGCATCCGTTGTCGAGCGCTAACAGCGACACCATCAATGCTACGAGAGTTTTGCCGCTGCCTACATCGCCTTGCAACAGACGATTCATCTGCCTGCCCGACTTCATGTCGGCATGCATTTCCTTTATCACCCTCTTTTGTGCATTTGTGAGAGTGAATGGCAGGTGGTTGTGGAAGAATGTATTGAATAGGTTTCCTACCTTGCTGAATACTAATCCCTTGTAGCGTAGCTGGCGATCCTTTACATAGCGCAAAATGTTGAGTTGTACATAGAAAAGCTCTTCAAATTTCAAGCGCACCTGTGCTCTGCGCAATGCTTCGGGCGAAGAAGGGTAGTGGATGTTGCGCACGGCATCATCGTATGGCATCAAGCAGTATTTTGCCGTGATGTAGGCAGGGAGCGTCTCGTCAAGAGGATTCTTGAGCAGCTTGAACATGTTGGCTGTGAGCTTAGCCATCGCTGCAGAATTGAGCCCTGAGCGTTTCATCTTCTCCGAAGTGTTGTAGCTTGGACAAAGTCCCTTGTAAGCCGACGGAGCTGACTGTTCGTCGGACGGCAAGGTAGCTTGCCCCTGCTGCAGAGGCGTGCTTGTGCTTGGAATGTTAGGATTCGTGCTTGGCTGCTCGAACAGGTCGCCAGTGGTGCGGGCTTCGTAGCGCATGCCTTCGGGCGCATTTTCTATTTCAGGATGAGCAAGCTGAATCTTGCCGCTGAACATTGAAGGCTTGCCAAACACTATGTATGGCTTGTGGCAGTCGTATGTCTTAGTGATGTATTTTGCTCCTTGAAACCAAACAAGATCCACCACTCCTGTGTTGTCGGAGAAGTGAGCCACGAGACGCTTATTGCGCCCTTCGCCAAAGGATTCGAAAGATAGGATTTGACCGCAGAGCTGCACATAAGGCATATTGCCGTCTATGTCGCTTATCTTGTAGATGCGGCTGCGGTCAACATATTTATAAGGATAGTAAGCAAGAAGATCGCCAACGGTGGTGATGCCTAACTCGCTGGCTAGCAAAGCTGAACGGTTAGGGCCAACGCCTTGCAGGTATTTTATGTCTTGCTTTAGAATGGTCATTTCATCAATACTCTTTCTCCAAGTCGCTTGGACAATTCGCGTTGTATGTTGCTTAAATGCATGAATTTCTGCAGCACTTCAGTGGATTTTGCAATGTCGTTTTTCACATCAGGCATTGCCAGCTGAGAAGTGCAGTTCTTTAGTTCCTCATCAATGATTGCATACTTGTAGTCAAGCAGCAAGCGGGAAATGTAAGTTGACTTAAGCTCTTCTTCTGTCTGCTCCATCTTGTATGAGGAACTTAGCTGATAGCGGTCGCTGACAAGCTCTGCTGCTTCACGGCTTATTTCCACATCAGGGTTGTTGAGGAGGAACTTCTGCACACAGAAATCAGGGGTGTGTACATTCTGAACAATCAAGTTCAGCATGCGAGCATAGAGAGGGGAACGGAACTTGATTTCGTCATATTGCAAATCGCCTAACACAAACTCGCACAATGGCAACTGAAGCGCATTTCCTTCTGCATCTTCGCCATCGATGAGCGCTTCTCCGTAGCGGGCAACAAGCGACATGATCATGCGCTCAATGCCGATGAAGTGCTGCTCTGCCTGGCTTTGGCGAGTGGAAATATTGAGAGTGCTTTGTTGCTGAATTTCAGGTGCCTCTGTGTCTTCATGAGGAGGAAAATCAGATGGGTCGAATGGTGGAATGTCAAATGGCGGCTCGTCTTCTGGCAAGTCTTGTGCCTGCTGCTGTGCCGCTTCCATTCCCTTGTCTTTTCCCTTATCCTCTAACGCAGCTTTCTCGGCTTTTTCCTGTGCTAATCTTGCTAAGTTATTTTGTCGCTCGCGCTCGCGCTGAGCTTCTTTCTTCAGGTTTTCGAGTATTTCACGCCTGTTCTTGTTCGCTCCTCTCATGAGCATGTTCTCGTCCATGCCAAGAATCTCTGAGCACTCGTGCACATAAGTTGAACGGATTATTTCGTCAGGAATGACGGCAATGCTCTTAATAATGTCTTCGGTGAGTTTTGCCCGCTTTATTGGGTCGCGCCCCGCATCCTTGAGCAGAAGATTGCTTTTGAAAAGGATGAAATCTGTTTGATGCTCAGCAACATATTGCTTGAACTCGCTGGCGTTGTGCTTGCGAGAAAAGCTGTCAGGGTCATCGCCATCGGGCAAGAGCAGAATCTTCACATTCATTCCCTCGGCAAGAAGCATGTCTGTGCTTCGAGTGGCTGCGTGAATGCCTGCTTCGTCGCCATCATAAAGAAGGGTGATGTTGTTTGTGAAGCGGTGGAGCATGTGAATCTGAGCCTCGTTGAGGGCAGTGCCAGAGTTGGCAACCACATTCTCAATGCCGCATTGGTGCATGGCGAGCACATCGGTGTAGCCTTCGACCATGAACACCATGTCTTCTTTTGCAATGGCTTTTTTGGCTTGAAAGATGCCATAAAGCTCATTTGCTTTATGGTAGATGGTGGAGTCGGGCGAATTGACATACTTTTGCGACACTCCCTTTGTGCGCGAGTCAAGCACTCGTCCTCCGAAGGCAACAACTTTTCCGCTAAGATTTATCCATGGGAACATTGCTCTGCCACGAAAACGGTCGTATATTGTTCCGTTGTCGCGTTTCGCGCACAAGCCAGTGCTCACGAGATACTGCTCTTTGTATCCCTTTGCCTTTGCTTCGCGACTCATTGCTTCTGGCTCGTTCAGGCAGAAACCGAGGCGAAACTTCTGTATGATGTCATCACGGAAACCTCGGCTGCGGAAATAGGCAAGGCCAACGGCACGGCCATCTTGGTGATTCTGCATCGTGTCTTGGAAATATTTGGCTGCCCATTCATTCACGGCAAACATGCTCTCTCTCTCATTAAGAGATTGGCGCTGCTCGTCGCTGAGCTGCTCTTCCTCAACGGGGATTCCGTATTTTTTAGCTAAATGCCTGAGTGCCTCGAGATAAGTCATCTGCTCTTGTTCCATGATGAAATGGACAGCATTGCCGCCCTTGCCGCAGCTGAAGCATTTGCACACTCCTCTTGCGGGCGAAACAGAGAAAGATGGGGTTTTATCGTCGTGGAAAGGACACAATCCCTTGTAGCTTGCACCTGCGCGGCGAAGTGTCACATAGTCGGAAACAACATCGACGATGTCTGCTGCATCCACTATTCTGTCGATTGTTGCTTGCGGAATCATCGGGAGGGAATGTGTGTCAGATTAGGTCGAGGAACTCTTGGCGCTTTTCGTTCTGCTCGAACACGCCTGTATAGTATATAGTGGTGGTAGTAGCTCCTTGCTTTTCGATGCCACGCATCTGCATGCATAGGTGCTGAGCTTCTATCACAACGATAGCACCAAGTGGGTTGAGTGCCTGTTGGATGCTGTCACAAATCTGCTTTGTGAGATGCTCTTGCACCTGAAGACGGTGGCTGAAAATATCTACTACTCTAGGTATCTTGCTTAAGCCAACGATTGTTCCGTTGGGGATGTATGCTACATGAACCTTGCCGAAGAAAGGCAGAATGTGGTGCTCGCATAGAGAATAGAACTCGATTCCTTTCACGAGAACCATCTGGTTGTAGTCTTCATTGAAAATTGCAGATTTCAGTGTGGCCACAGGATCTTCCTCATAGCCTCTGGTGAGCTCTATGAATGCTTTGGCAACTCGGTCGGGCGTCTTCTGAAGGCCTTCGCGCTGAATGTCTTCTCCGATGATTTCGAGCTGCTTGCGGCAGGTGGATTTCAATGATTCTATCTTTTCCTCTTTGTTCATTGTGTGTGGATAATGTTCACGCTTCATGTGGGCGTGATGGACATTTTACTAAGGATAAATGAATACTTCGCTTTTCACAATGACAGCGTCTTGCGTGAGGTGAGCTTCTTTCATTTTCTTCAGGTATTGCGCTGCTTCTTCGCGAGTGGAAAAATCACCAACCCTGCATCGCCAGTTTGGTGACTCGAATGAGGTGTAAACCTGAAGCTCAGGGAACAAAGCTGATACTTTGCTTCCGCTTCGTTGTGCATTGGTTTGGTCGGTGCGTGAACTGCCGCCCCAATAAACCTGAATGCGGTAGCCGCGAGCTTTCATTTTCTTGCCAGTTTGAATGCCTGGGCGTCTCACTTCTTTTTCCTTAACTGGAGCAACATACTTCTTTGCGCCCGTCACGATTTCGTCAAGTCGAGAATCCTGAAGGACAGTAACAACTCCTTGTCCTGCATTTTTAGCAGTCAAGTGCTCCATGAATCCTTGTGCATGCAAGGAAAGTGAGAAGAGCGCAGAGTTAAGAATGATGAAGGATAGTATGAATTGTCGTAGCATTTCTTTTATGATTTTGACAAAGGCTAATGGGAAGAGGTGCCCTCTTGCCCATTAACCTTTACCTTTTATTTTTTTCTTATTTCCAAGCGTCGATAATGCCCTTGAAATCAGCAACCTTCAATGAAGCGCCACCGATAAGACCACCATCGATATCTGGCTTAGCGAAGAGCTCAGGAGCATTTGAAGCCTTGCAAGAACCACCGTAAAGGATAGATGTGTTTGCTGCAACTTCTGCACCATACTTCTCTGCTACGCATGAGCGGATGTATGCGTGGATTTCCTCTGCCTGCTCTGCTGTAGCTGTCTTGCCAGTGCCGATTGCCCAGATTGGCTCGTAAGCGATTACGATGTTTGCAAACTGCTCTGCTGAGAGGTGGAATACTGAACCCTCGAGCTCTGCCTTGCAAACTGCCTCCTGCTCGTTTGCCTCACGCTGTGCGAGTGACTCGCCAATGCAGAAGAGAATCTTGAGGCCGTTAGCGAGAGCGAGGTCAACCTTCTCCTTCAAGATTTCTGGAGTTTCGTTGTAGTACTCACGACGCTCTGAGTGACCGAGGATAACATACTCACAACCAGTTGACTTAACCATTTCTGCAGAAACCTCACCAGTGTAAGCACCAGAAGCCTTGTCAGCGCAGTTCTCAGCACCAACCTTGATGTTCTCGTGGTTTACTGCCTCAGACACCTTAGCGAGGTGAATGAATGGAGTGCAGATGATAACCTCGCAGTTTGGCTTGTCAGCAGCGAGAGCCTCGTTGAGACCCTGAGCGAGTTCCATACCTTCCTGGAGATTCTTATTCATCTTCCAGTTTCCAGCAACAATTTTCTTTGCCATAGTAGTGTTTGTTTTTATTAGTTGAATATTTTATTTATAATAAAAT
>JAGHVC010000155.1 GCA_018064505.1 Candidatus Minthosoma caballi
AAGATTTTAATTCCACTCTTCTCCCTTTTCATACTCGTAGCTTGTGGCAACAAAGCAGAAAATGCAGCTAATGCAGGCGAGAATGACTCAGTTGCCGTTGCCGAGAAGACAGAAAAGGCAGGAAGTGCTGACGATGCTGCTGACGGTGTTGCAGCAAGCCAGACAAAAGAAGGGGCAAAGGCCTTCGTTGAGGCTGTTTACAAGACTTATCTTAACCCTACGGCAGAAGACGAGAATAAGCTTGACAATGCAGAAATCACTCTCTTCGGCATGGCATACATGGATAAGTACATGTCCGACAACCTTCAGGAAAAGATTGTAGAAGCCAACGATAGGCAGATTGCCATCGACGAAGTGTTCTTGGATTTTGATGTGTGGACAAACTCACAGGACAACACAGGCTTTAAGCTCAAAGAAGTTAACAATGTAGAATTCACTGGCGAAACAGCAACTCTTGAGGTAGTGTTGACAAATGGCACTGACGAGATAAAGGTGTATCCAATCATTGAATACAACAAAGACAAGAGCCGCTGGTTTGTTTGCGACTTCTATGTTTCTGGCAAGAAATTCCTTCGTATCATAGAGGATTATCTCGACGGAGGTATTTAATAGTTTTTAAGTTTTTGAGGTTTTGAGGTTTTGAGGTTTGAGGTTTTGAGGTTTTTGAGTTTGAGATTACCCTCATTCAGCCAAAGGTAACTACACCTCACCCCCTCACCCCCCTAACAACCTAATAACTTAAAACCTTAAAACCTTAAAACCTTAAAACCTCAAAACCTTAAAACCTCACCCCATCATCACGATGATGTGAGCTTGTGAGATCTCTTCTTTTATTAACTAAAACTAATACAACGCCGTTGTTTTATTGTAAGCGGAAAGTGATAGGAAGAACGAAGCGTGAGCGGACAGCTTTGCCTCGCTGTTTGCCTGGTTCCCACTTGCCCGAAGTCGCTTTGACCACTCTGACTGCTTCGTCTTCGAGAGCTTTATGAGCTGTGGCTTGAATCTGCTCGTCTGAGTAGTTCTCGCTCAGCTTTTTGTATGCTGTAACAGTTAACACATTGGTTGAGTCAAGGGCTATGCCTTTAGGCTCTTTCACAGCCACTTCGCTCAGTGTGCCATCTTTCTCGACAATGAAACCGACCATCTTTCTGCCTGTAGCTCCTGCTTCCTGAGCTAACTGAGGATAGCGTATGTTTCGTGCAAAGTATAGCATCAATGCTTCGTTTCCTTCTTTGTAAGCAGGCGCTTCTTCGCATATTTCAAACACCTCATCGCCGTCACTCATAGGTTGAGTGTTCCCCTTTGTAGTAATGATGAGAACGGTATTCTTCACATCGTCACCGTATATTGCCTTGGCAGAAGCGCTGCCCACTACATCCATTGACTCAATGGACTCTGGAGGCAAATGAAGTAGTTCGTCGTAGGTGATTTCTTTGTCATCAACAAAGATGCTGGTGTTCTCCGCATCTATTCCCATTCCCATAAACTCTTCGCCTTCAAAATGTATGCGGTCTGTATTGACATAGCATGTGTCAGCAGGGATTTCTGCTTTTTCTTTGCTTTCTGCTTTGACATCCCAGAATTTTGGCGTACCTTTGTCATCGAGTTTGTTTACTGCCTCTTCGATTGGGGTGATGAACTTAGGAGTGGCGAATGCACATAGTGCAACTGCTGCCACAGGGAGCATGTAGAGGGCTTTGCCTCGTCTCCACGGATTGGAATTCTTTTTGTACATCATAGTAATTCTTTTTTTGATTAAACTGTGATTAAAGTTGTTGGCAAAAGTGTAGGAGCTGGCGCCAACAGCTTTTTTTATTAATATCTCTTGATAGCCTCGCAGAGTGATGCCATGCTGGAGCACATAGTCGTCAGCCTCATATTCGTGCACATCACGAAGACTCATGCCGAAGATGTAAGCCAATGGATTCCACCATTGCAGCATCTGCACAAAGGTGAGCAGGATGATGTCCACAGAGTGATGGCAGCGTATGTGCCCAGTCTCGTGAAGGATAATTTCACGACCGTTGTTGTCGTGGTCAGTTTGGCTAATCACGATGTTATTCAACCAACTGAAAGGTGCTACATCGTCAGCATGGCAATAGATGTTTATTCCATCCTTTGATTCGTTCCACAAACTGCCTCCACGAATCACCATTCCCATTCGACAGAACTGCACTGCACGAACCAGCAACACTACCGCCATACCTATTATATATATGATGCTGACAATCGTGAACCACGACATCGTTGTGTCTTCTGCTGGTGTCACAACCATTTCTGGACCAATGGCTTGCTGAATCGGAATGCCCACATCTATCATTTGCTGTTGAGCTGCTTTCACCACAGGCTGTTCGTCGAGCGACAAAATGGGGATGTTGCATAGAGGTAAGCAGATAGCAGATATGAGTATGGTAAGCAACATCATCCTGTTGAATCGGAAAAACTTCTCTTTCCTCAGCATCAGCATGTATGGCATGTAAAGCAATGTAAGCACGAATGCCGATTTGATAGCATATAGCAATAATTCTTTCATTTCCTTTCTATCCTTTTTTCGTTGAGTTTTATAGATCCTTTTCCGAAAAACGACTATTCTTCAATTGTTTGCAGCAATTCCATTATCTCCTCTGTACTCAGCTTCTCTTCCTTTATGAAGTAACTGAACATCGACTTCAAACTGCCATCAAAGAAATTCTTTTTCACGCTCTGCATAGTCATTCGTGTGTATTCCTGTCGAGTGATCTTTGCTACATACCACTGCGTCTTGCCCTGTCCTTCTTTTTTGAAATAATCTACAAATCCTTTCTCATACAGAATTTTCATGTAGGTTGCAATCGTGGTGTAAGTAGGCTTTGGTTCCTCATAGCGGTTGAGAATGTCATGGCCGCAAGCTGCATGGTTGATGTCCCAGAGTATTGACATAATCTGAAACTCCACTTTTGTTAATGTGTTGTCTTTCCGTTTCATAAAAAGTTCCCTCTCTAACTTTCCCTTTCAAGAGGAAAGGACACCGTGTGAGGTGGCTGGGCGTCGTTTTCGTTTCTGTTTGCAAAGTAAGTGCATCAAAATCTATTTCGTAATGTTTCAAAATCGAAAACTTACGAAAACCATTCGTTTTTAACATTTATTATTCGAAATGCAAGGTTTATTAATCGAAATAGGAATGAATCCGCTATCTCAGTGCCTTTGAAAAGGAATAAGGCAACAGATGGAGTCCGACTATGGGGGGAGGACATAAGTCCGTCGCTCGTATTGCCCTGCTAAAGTGCTTAAACCTCAGTGATTTATATTCAAAAGGGTAAGTGGACAAGTATATTTGCGAAAATACAGCATCGTTGCGTGAGATTCGGAACATTGTGTATTTTTTCTGCCTTTTTCTTGCTTATAATAAAATAAACATCTATATTTGCACACAGATTTGGAAACGAGGCGGCAACCTGCTGCTTTCGTGCAAGGGAATCAGGTGAAAGACCTGGACAGTTCCTGCTGCTGTAACTCCTAAGTTTTGAAGAGCTGGCACACACAAGTCACTGCGATAAGCGGGAAGACGCCGACTCAAGGAGAAGTCAGAATACCTGCCAAAGTCTGAACAATGGCAAATGCGCAACACAGGAGATTTGGGCGCGCTGCTGAAATTCTTTTTTATCAAGAATTCTTTTGAAAGGTTAAGGGTTAAAGGTTAAAGACCTCCTCTCTTAGTATAGCGTCTCAACGACTCGTGTGCAAAATTGAACACAGAGACACGAAGACACAGAGTTTCTTTTTCTCTGGTGTTCTGCATGTCGAAGTTTTAAAAACTCTGTGACTCTCGTTTATATACTCGAAGGGGAGAAACTGTACTCGACTCTCGATATTTTTTTCAGTTTATATAATAATTCGTTTAAAGTTGGTGAAAATAGGGCATCCGATAGCGTTCGGTTTTGCCCTATTTTTTATATCTTTGCAACGGAATACTATCAATCTTATTTTTTTCAACCTATGAAGTTATCCAAAATCATGAAATCGGTGGCTGCTGCGATGATGCTGGCTCCACTGAGTGCTGTGGCACAGAATCCTTACATGCCTATGTGGGAGTATATCCCTGACGGCGAGCCTTATGTGTTTGAAGACCCTGATCGCCCGGGAGAGTACAGGGTGTATGTGTATGGTTCTCACGACAACCTCATCACTCAGTATTGCGGTCGTGATCAGGTGGCGTGGTCTGCTCCTGTTAATGACTTGACTAATTGGCGCTATGATGGCATTATTTTCCGCTCGGTTATTGGTGCTGATGGCCGTCCGCTGAAGGCAGATGGGGTGGCAGATGTATTGTTTGCGCCAGATGTGACTATGAAGATAGGCAAGGACGGAAAGAAGAAATACTATCTCTATCCTAATAATCAGGAGTGGGGGCGCAATGGACAGGTGGCTGTGAGCGACCGCCCAGATGGCCCATTCAAGGTGATTAACTGGGACAAGAGTAATCCTACTCGCAATGATGGTGTGCTTCAGTTCGACCCTGCAGTGTTTGTGGATGATGATGGCAGAGTGTATGGCTACTGGGGTTTTGAGCATTCATACGCTGCTGAGTTTGACCCAGAGACAATGGCAACGGTGAAGCCTGGCACGCAGATTGTTGATGGCATGGTGTCTCACTGCAAGGAGCCTGGAGAATTCCGCTTCTTTGAGGCTTCGTCTATGCGAAAGATTCAAGACAAGTATGTGTTTATCTACAGTCGTATGACAGGCGAGGGCGAGTTTGGTCTTCCTTCTGTCAACTACACTCTTGCTTATGCTTATTCAGATAGTCCTCTTGGCCCTTGGACATACGGCGGCACGCTGATAGATGGTCGTGCTCGCGATAAGGACGAAAACGGCAACACTATCTGCACAGCTGTTCCATACGGCAACACGCACGGAAGTCTTTGCGAGATAAACGGCAAGTGGTGGGTGTTCTATCATCGCCAGACAGGCACCGATGAATACTCTCGTCAGGCTATGGTGGCTCCTGTGACTGTGAAAGTGGAGAAGGGCAAAGGCGGAAAGGTGACTATTTCGGAGGGTGAATACAATTCTGAGGGCTTCTGCACAGAGGGCTTGAATCCTCTCAACCGCTCAATGGCAGGCTGGGCTTGCTACCTTATCAATCCTAAGGGAGTGGAGCACAATTATCCAAACAATGTGTTCTCTGGCTCGTATGTGAAGGCAACTCGTGTAGGCACTGACATGGAGGAGGCACTGGGAAGCTTGAGAGAGCCATATTGCCCTGTAATCAACAACACCAATGGCTCTATTGTTGGCTACAAATATTTCAACTTCGACCACACAGCAAAGGCAAATGCCATCGACCTCAATGTGCGCATCAAGCCAGAGGGTACGGACGGCAAAGTCACCGTGATGGTCGGAAATCCAAAGGAAAGTCTAGGCGGCAAGAAGATTGGTGAGTTCAGCGTCAGCAAGGATGCTAAGAAGGAGATGACCGAGGTAAGCATATCTGTCAATGCTCTCAAGGACATCAAGGGCAAGCAAGCACTCTTCTTCGTCTTTGCTTCAAGCATAGAAGACAAGTCAATCTGCGAACTCTATGATTTCCAGTTTGTGAAGAAATAAGAATAGCGTTATTTATTGTGTACAAAGAAAGATTCCAAACAATTGCTTGGAATCTTTCTTTGTGCTTATTTGAATTTTTTTGTGTGTTCTGCTTGAATTGATGCCATTGAAGTTAAAGGCTAGTTAAAAATGCAGATGTGCTTTTGAGTCATCTCCAATAATTCAGATTAGAATAGACGGCCGATGGTGAAATTGAGCGAATTCAACCCGGATGGGCATTGCTTGCCAGTGAAGAATTGATGCTCGTAGCCGACGCCAAAAAGATAGCCCCCTCGCATGGAATATTGAATGTCAATGCCTGCGCCAACGAGATTGTAGTGATGCTTCTGAATAGCACTGCTGCGTGGGTGGAGCTTGCCATGCTGCTGAAGGTGCATGAGTGAGGAAACTCCATAAGCTGAGAATGTCCATGTGTCGTATCTGTTTTGAATTGGCAGGCTGTAGCCAAGTCTGCCAGTGAGCGACCATTGATGAATACTGCCCATGACATTGTTGAAAGGAGGATAGTCTTCGTCCCAATGCAAATAAAGTAGCTCGTGGCAAGGAGTGTATCCGATGCCTGTAAAGAGGTGCTTGTAAATGACATTCGCCATGAAGCTGTGACTCTGGGAGATGTGTTTCCAGTTGTTGCCGTTGTACCAGCCAATACCGCTTCCGACTCTTATGGATGTAAGCGCATCTGTCCATGAGACAGCTTTGACAGCAGGGAAGTCCGTCCATTGGTTGTCATTTTCATTGTCACTTATGACCATTGTGCGCCAAGGCATGGTGTAATCCTCTGTGAATGTGCCAAGAATGGCAATTGGCTTTTCGTGAGGGAAGGCATTGCACACTTCTAGAATCTTGTAGTCGGAAGGAAAGCCATAGAGAGTGAATCGGTATGCAACGCCGTTGTTGTATGCTCTCACTTCAAGCAGCATTCCCTCTTTTGTTTCCAGATGCATGCAGTTGTACGAACCGAGCATTTGATCGAGCCGTTCGTCTTTGCTCTCTGGCAGGTCAACCAGATTTTCGCCTTCTTCGAACAAAACGATGTCTGTTTTGCCAAACGAACATCTGCGGCCTTGGCATTTTGATGTCAATCCTATCTCTCGATTCATCAGGATTTGCCTTTTGCCTTTGGTCACATCCATCGTCATTTTTGTGGGAACGAAGAAACGGCTAGCTCCTTTCCTCGCTCGGTTGGTACGAAGAGTCACCTGGATATTCCCGTCTGGAGAAGTCAGCTCATACTGTGCATGTGCTGCTAATGCTATTATGAGGGTGAGTAAAATACTAATGAATCTTTTCATATCGATGCAGTTTTTGATACAGGTATGTACCTCTGTTTTCGTTTGCAAAAATAAAGTATTTGTTTTTATTAAACAAACGAAATGCTAATAATAATATGTATAATGTCATTTTTTCGCAGAAAAGTTTGTAAAGTACGCAGAGAAATATTTATATTTGCATAACTTATTAACTGTAAGTCTAAAAATAACTAATCAAACAAAAATACAAAATCAATGAAACCAACACTTTTCCTCCTTGCTGCAGGTATGGGAAGCCGCTATGGCGGTTTGAAGCAGCTTGATGGTCTTGGACCAAATGGTGAAACAATCATGGACTACTCAATCTACGATGCTGTTCAGGCAGGATTCGGCAAGATTGTGTGGGTTATCCGTAAGGACTTCGAAGAGCAGTTCCGCACTCAGATTCTTTCAAAGTATGACGGTGTAGTGCCTTGCGAGCTTTGCTTCCAGAGCATCGACGCTCTTCCAGAAGGTTTCTCATGCCCAGAAGGTCGCGTTAAGCCATGGGGGACAAATCACGCTGTGCTCATGGGTAAGGATGTCATCAAAGAGCCATTCTGCGTAATCAACTGCGACGATTTCTACAACCGCGACGCTTTCATGGTAATCGGCAAATTCCTCTCAGAGCTTCCTGACGACGCTAAGGGCCAGTACGCAATGGTTGGTTTCCGTGTAGGCAACACTCTCTCAGAGAATGGCACTGTGTCTCGTGGCATTTGCGGTCGTGATGACAAAGGCAACCTCACTACATGTGTAGAGCGCACTAAGATTGCTCGCCTCGAAGATGGCTCTGTTGCATTCCGTGCAGACAACAAGGACGATGGCGAATGGGTTCCTGTAGCAGAAGAGGCACCATGCTCAATGAACATGTGGGGTTTCACTCCTGATTATTTCAACTACTCTGAAGAATACTTCAAGGAGTTCCTTTCTGATCCTGCTAACATGGAGAATCTCAAGTCTGAGTTCTTCATTCCTCTCATGGTGAACAAGCTCATCAACGAGGGCACTGCTACTTGCAAGGTGCTTGACACAACTTCTAAGTGGTTTGGCGTGACTTATTCTGAGGATCGCCCTGACACAGTGGCTCGCATAGCTAAGCTGGTTGAGGATGGAGTTTATCCAAACAAGCTTTTCTAATAAAAGAATGAGAATAGAGTGTGAGGAATAAGTCTTAAAGATAAAAACAAGAACATCTCATGCACTCGTAAAAAATAATAACCGCCTGTAGCTTTCTCGATGAAGGCCGCAGGCGGTATTTTATTAATAGTTTTCTCCTTACTTATTACCGTATTTTGCGTATATTGTTGTAGATATTGTACAAAATGCTATTTTGGTTGCAAAAAGATAGCAAAACATTTGTTTAGATTGCAAAAAGATAGCTAACTTTGCATCGGCAATTACAAAATGACACACCAAACAACACAAACACGTTAAGTAATTAAGGTTTTTTGATTAACGAATTATAAAACAATTTGGGTATTATGAAAAGATTGATGAAAGTAGCAGCACTTGCAGCTGCAGTTGCAATGCCTTTGATGGCAAATGCTCAGGATAAAGTGGAGGCTTCAATTGGGGCTGATGTAGTCAGCAGTTACATCTGGCGCGGTCAGGATCTCGGCGGAGCAGCTATTCAGCCAACAATAGG
This sequence comes from Candidatus Minthosoma caballi, assembly GCA_018064505.1. Classification (GTDB taxonomy): domain Bacteria; phylum Bacteroidota; class Bacteroidia; order Bacteroidales; family Bacteroidaceae; genus Minthosoma; species Minthosoma caballi. Next base: position 8,527 of record JAGHVC010000155.1, read on the forward strand.
TCTCGAATACAAAGGCTTGAGCCTTGAAGCATGGGGCTCATACGGAATTCAGGACAAAGATGACACAAAGGAGTTTGACCTCACGCTTTCATACACAACAGGAGGCTTAACTGTAGGTTTGATAGACTACTTCTGTGTAGGAGGCCCTGAAAATTGCCCAGCAAAGTATTTTCTCTATGATGCTCACAAGACTGCTCACACATTTGAAGCAAATGTAGGTTATGATTTCGGATGCTTGTCTGTGAACTGGTTCACAAACATTGGAGGTGTTGATGCATATACTGAAAAAGGTAAGCGAGCATATACTTCTTATATTGAGTTAGCAGCTCCATTCAAGCTTGGAGGCTTGGATTGGGAAGCTCAGCTTGGAGCTATTCCATATAGTGCTAATACAGGATATTACGAAGATGTGAATGCGACTGATTTTGCTGTGACAAATGTGACATTGAAGGCTTCAAAGGACATTAAGATTACTGATTCATTCTCAGTGCCATTGTTCGGAGCAATCACTGCAAATCCAAGCACACAGAAGCTGTTCTTCACAGCGGGGATCACTTTCTAAAAGTCCCCTAACCCCCGAAGGGGGAAGCCATGCGGAATGCAGGTAATTAAATTTGTGCTATGTTGGTGTTATCTATAGGCGACACCAAAGAATGGCTTTTCAAGGGGAATTATAACACAATACACAAACACAAAATAATGTCATCCGCCCCCACAATCCGGATGGCACGCCCCCTTCGGGGGACGGGGGGCTAAACTATGAAGAAAATTGAGGCTATTATTCGTGCCACTAAGTTTGACGATGTCAAGGATGCCCTTCAGGAGGCAGACATTGAGTGGTTTAGCTATTATGATGTTCGAGGCGTAGGCAAGATGCGCCAGTCACGCGTCTATCGTGGCGTAAAGTATGACACAAGTTTCATTGAGCGTATTCTCATCAGCATCGTTGTGCGCGATGTGAATGTAGAAAAGACAATACAGGCAGTGGTGAAGGCTGCTCAGACAGGCGAAGTAGGCGATGGCCGTGTGTTCGTAATTCCTGTTGAGGATAGCATACGCATTCGTACTGGAGAAAGAGGCGACATTGCTCTCTACAACGCAGAAAACGCTAAGTAAAAGCCCCCTAACCCCCGAAGGGGGAAGCCATGCGGAATGCAGGTAATTAAATATGTGCTATGTTGGTGTTATCTATAGGCGACACCAAAGAATGACTTTTCAAGGGGATAATAACACAATTCACAAACACAAAATAATGTCATCCGCCCCCACAATCCGGATGGCACGCCCCCTTCGGGGGACGGGGGGCTTCATTATGAAAAAATCATATTATGCCAAAATTGCTTTGGCTACGATTGCTTTATGCACACCATTAATCGCTCATGCGGTGGAATCTGCACAGCCGATGGTTGAGGCTCCTGTGGATACAGTTAACGGTCTTGATACTCTTTGGGTATTGCTCGGCGCAATGCTCGTGTTCTGGATGCAGCCAGGTTTTGCCCTCGTAGAGGCAGGCATGACTCGTCGCAAGAATACTTCTAACATCTTGATGAAGAACTTCTGCGACTTCATGATTGGAACAGTTCTATTCTGGCTTGTAGGTTTCGGCATCATGTATGGCACAGGAAATGATTTTATTGCATGGGAGGGTTTCTGCTGGATCGGTGAAGACAGCAATGTTCCTGCCGAGGCTACTTTCATCTTCCAGACAGTATTCTGTGCCACAACAGCAACAATTGTTTCTGGTGCAATGGCAGAGCGCACAAAGTTCTCAATGTATGTAATTTACTCCCTCCTCATCTCGCTCTTCATTTATCCAATTGAAGGACACTGGAGCTGGGGTGGTGGCTGGCTTTCAGAGATGGGATTCCATGACTTTGCAGGATCAACAGTGGTACATGCTTGCGGTGGTGCACTTGCTCTTGCTGGTGCAATGATTCTTGGCCCTCGTCGCGGAAAGTACGATAAGAATGGCAACAGCAAGGCTATTCCTGGACACTCTCTCACTCTTGCTGCTCTTGGTGTATTCATCCTTTGGTTGGGATGGTTTGGTTTCAACCCTTGCTCAACCGTAGCTGCTACAGGTTATGCAAATGCTGTAAGCATGTCTCATGTATTTGTGACAACAAACATGGCGGCTGCAACAGGTGGCATAGGAGCTCTCGTCTATACATGGATTATAGACGGAAAGCCTTCTCTGTCAATGGTTTGCAATGGCGTGCTTGCAGGTTTAGTTGGTATCACTGCTGGTTGTGACTGTGTTGACATTTGGGCAGCAGCTCTCATCGGATTTGTTGTTTCAATTGTGATGTGTCTCTCAGTTAACTTCATTGATAAGGTGCTCAAGATTGACGATCCTGTTGGTGCTGTCAGTGTTCACGGCGTGGGCGGTATTCTCGGCACTCTTGCCACAGGCATTTTCTGCAACCCAGAAGTGAATGGGGTAGAGGATTGCACATTCGGTGTTCAGGCTCTCGGCACATTTGCAGTTGTTGGTTACGCATTCGTAGTAGGTTACGCAATGTTCTGGATAATCAAGAAAGTGCATGGACTTCGTGTTCCTGCTCGTATCGAGGATGAAGGTCTTGATATTTACGAGCATGGTGAGGCATGCTACAATAATCAGTAATTTTTATTGGCTACAAATATTATTATTGTTGATTTTGTGGCAACCTGTCGTGATGATGGGTTGTCACTTTTGTTTTAATGATGGTGATGCAGACATTATGATAGAAAAAGGGAGGCAATGATGCACAAAAGAGAACGATTATAATGCTAAAATAGCTTACTTTGCATTATTATAATAATTTTGTTTGCTAACTTATTTGCTTATATAAAAATAATGTACGATATTTGTCGGTGATTTTGACAAAAACAGAAAAATGAAAGGAATAGTATTAGCAGGCGGCAGCGGCACACGCCTCTACCCAATTACAAAAGGAGTGAGCAAACAGCTTATTCCGATTTATGACAAACCGATGGTGTACTACCCAATAAGCGTGCTTATGCTTGCGGGTATTCGTGACATCCTCATTATCTCAACTCCTCACGACTTGCCGGGCTTCAAGCGTTTGCTCGGCGACGGCAGTGACTACGGAGTGCATTTTGAGTATGCAGAGCAGCCTTCGCCAGACGGATTGGCTCAGGCTTTCATCATTGGCGAGAAGTTTGTGGGTAACGACGATGTTTGTCTCGTGCTTGGTGACAATATTTTCCACGGCCGAGGATTCACAGGAATGCTGAAGCAGTGTGTGGAGGATGCTAAGAACGGCAAGGCAAGCGTGTTTGGCTACTGGGTGAATGACCCAGAACGCTACGGAGTGGCTGAGTTCGACAAGGAAGGCAACTGTCTTTCTATCGAGGAAAAGCCAAAGGAGCCAAAGAGCAATTATGCTGTAGTGGGTCTTTATTTCTATCCAAATAAGGTGGTGGAAGTGGCTAAGAACATCAAGCCATCCCCACGAGGAGAATTGGAGATTACTACTGTCAACCAGGAGTTCTTGCAGGAAAAGAACCTGAAGGTGCAGTTGCTTGGACGAGGCTTTGCATGGCTTGATACAGGCACTCACGACTCAATGTCTGAGGCTTCTACTTTCATTGAAGTACTTGAGAAGCGTACAGGATTGAAGATTGCTTGTCTCGAAGGTATTGCGTACCATCAGGGATGGATCACTACTGAAAAGCTTCGCGAGTTGGCTCAGCCAATGATTAAGAATCAGTATGGCCAGTATCTGCAGAAGCTTGCCGACACAAAGTATTTTGGTGAAGTTAAATAAATTAATAAACAGAAAAATGAAAAAGATTTGTACTTGGATTGTTTGCCTTTTGGCAACAATGACAACTATGACTTTCAGCTCTTGCACCGTGGATGAAGATACACACGAGGCAATGATGCTCTCTGGTCAGTGGACAGGAGATTTCGGTATGTTCTATGAAATTCAGGACAGATGGGGAAACTGGCATCGTTTTGATTCTTACGATACTGACCTCGTTTTCTATCCAGATTATGACTATGCGACTCATGGAACAGGTAAGCAGGTTGACTACTATCGCGAAGGTCCTTATGCTTATCAGTATTACTACTTTGATTGGTCAGTGCGCAATGGTGTAGTGTACCTTACTTACCCATACGACCCAGAGCTCAACACTGCAATCTACAACTATTCAATGAACCACGATTATTTCTCTGGTCGCTTTGATGGTTCGTCGAGCACTTTCCGTCTGAGGAAGTTGGTTGATTACTACAACTGGGATTACTACCATGGTAACTACATGTACGACCCATGTTACGATTACTACTATGACTATTATGACTTCTATGCTAAGCAGCGTGATGGAGGCAATACAGAAAATGCTCCAGCTCCAGAGATTAGACGCGGAAATCGCTTCAGCAACAAGTAATGCATGATAATATAAGGAAGAAATCCATTCGAGTAGAATAATATGAACCCCGAAAGTTAGAAAACTTTCGGGGTTTTATTATGTTGCCATCAGAAGCGTAGGTGTCAACTTTTTTTGTGCTAACTGCGGAGCGCTGTCAACTAAATCAAGACGCATTCAAGGCAAGTGTCAACCTGAGCAGTATTAACTAACGAATGTGTCAACTAAAATCAGTACTATTCCACTCTTTATCCACTCTTCATCCTTGTAATGGAGTGAATATCAGCACATTTGCCCCTGTCGATGAAGAGTGAAGAGTGTTTTTAAATTCGCTACGGTTCACTCATGCTTTGTTGTACGGACCACGGGTTCCAGCATGAGTTTCTAAAGCTTCGCCTTATGTTGCCTATTTCTGGAACTCAAGACCAAGATACATGCCCTTGTAGTTGCTGAGAAGAGATGAGACAGTAGCCATCTGGCTTGAATAAGCGCTTGCTTTTGTGGCAATTGTGCTGACTACATCAAGAAGCTTGTCTGCTTTCATTGCCAATTGAATCTTTTTGTTAAGTGCGTCGTACTTAACATTTGCGCGTGCAGTTTTTCCGTTTTTGAAAGTGAAGACCACATCTGTGCCATCTATAGCGTATGTTCCTCCCTGTGATTTGTTGCCAATGTTGAAGGCAAAAGTCTTGTCTTCGTTGAATGTGATAGTCATCTTTCCAGGCTTGATGCCAGCTTTTGTGAGAGCTGTGTTAAGCTTTTTCTGTATTTTTTCTGAAGCAGCAGCTCCTCCCACTTTGCTGAGAATATCCTCGCTTTCAAATGCTACGCAAGGCTGAGTGTAGTTCCAGGTACCAATAAGTGTGGATTCTTTTATTTTGCTGGTACCCAAAAGGTTGCCTACTATATTCGTGATTTCGTTAACTTTGTCTGACTTTCCAGTGAGCCCGCCGAGCACTCCTGATAATATTGAGCCCGCCGAGGCAGTTGCTGCCGAGCTATTCGCAGGTTTTGAAACGGTGCTGTCTGCTGCTGTTGTTCCAGATGTTTTTGTTAGAATATTTTTAAGTCCGCCGAGGATGTCGGCCTGTGCATTTGCTGCCATTGGAGCAGTTGCCATTGCGATTGCCATGAATGCAATCTTGATGAAATTCTTTGTCATTATTGTTTGTCTTTTTATGTTTATTAGCTTTGAAAAATATACTTAGAATATTGTGTTTTATGATTCTCGCGGCAAAAGTACTCAACATTGCTGACAATGGCAATTATTTTTATTAAATATGTTTGTGTTTTCACTATTTTTAATCTATCTTTGCAAAGAAATTATAAAGAATGTACATTTAATAAAGCATTGGAGGGCTTAAAGGAAAAAAGATGAAGCATAGTATTTTTCATTGGATTTTCAAGCTGAAGTATGTGTTTGCGTTGGCAGTATTTGTCGGCGTTATTGGCTTTGTGGGCGAGAGCAGCATAGTCAATCGCATTGGTCAGCAGCAGGAAATCAGCAGATTAAAGGGTGAAATAGCTGCACAGGATCGCAGGTTTAAAAGCGATCGAGAAAAGCTGAATAGTTTGAAGCACGATCATGAAGCTGTGAAAGAAGTGGCTCGTGAGCGTTATTACATGAAGACCGTAAACGAGGATATTTTCATTATTGAAGACGACGAAGATGAATAACAAAGAGAAGCTGCTAGGTGTAATTGAAATGGTCGGAGAGACGCTCGTGGTGATTGCAGCTGCTGCATGGATTGTTGCGAAAGACATTGCGGCAATTGTATTTGCCGTTGGCACTGTTGTGTTTGTAGTTGGTAGGTTTTTCCAGACACCATCCTACGCAAAATATTCTACAACAGATCCAAAAGAATTGACTCTTCGCCGACTTCATCACCAGAGAGTTTTCGGCGCGGTTGCTTTGGTGCTTACTGCTGCCATCATGAACATGCCTGCAGGTTTTTATTTCGGAGTGTGGATGGGCGGTTCAAGCTGGCTGTTGCTCTTTGTGATGTTTGTGGTGATAGAGGTGTACACCGTGTTTCGCATTTCTTCTGTCGATAAGGGTTAAAAAAGCATAATAATCAGTGGCATGTTGCTTTTTTTCTCTTTATATTTCAGTTATTTGCAATAAATAGCTAACTTTGTGGCGAAAATAAAATCAGATAGTTTAATAAATCAGAATATAATAAGAATGTGAATGCGTCTGGGTGACGCAGAATTATACTAAAATTATTTTATGGAACTGGATGCACTTACGGCTGTGTCTCCTATCGACGGCCGTTACAGAAGCAAGACTCAGGACTTGGCTTCGTATTTTTCAGAGTATGCACTTATTAAGTATCGTGTCAGAGTGGAAATTGAGTATTTCATCACTCTTTGCGAACTTCCCCTCCCACAGTTGAAGAGTTTTGACAAGAACCTCTTCGAGCAGTTGCGTGATATCTATCGCAATTTCTCAGAGAAGGATGCACAGCGTGTGAAGGACATCGAGAAGGTTACTAACCACGATGTTAAGGCTGTGGAGTACTTCATTAAGGAAGAGCTTGACAAAATTGGCAATTTCGACGAATACAAGGAATTCATTCATTTTGGTCTCACAAGCCAGGATATCAACAATACAAGCGTGCCGCTTTCAGTGAAGGACGCACTCAGTGAAGTGTTCTACCCACAGGTGGAAGAGCTCATTGCACAGTTGAAAGAGTATGCTGATGAGTGGGCTAACATCCCAATGCTTGCTAAGACTCATGGCCAGCCAGCATCGCCAACTCGCCTCGGAAAGGAGGTTATGGTGTATGTGTACCGTCTCACAGAGCAGCTTGAGCAGCTTAAGGCTTGCAAGATTACAGCTAAGTTTGGCGGCGCTACAGGCAACTACAATGCTCATCATATTGCATACCCAGAGTATGACTGGAAAGCATTTGGAAACAAGTTCGTGAGCGAGAAACTTGGTCTTGAGCGCGAGCAGTGGACAACTCAGATTAGCAACTATGACAATCTTGGTGCAATCTTCGATGCAATGAAGCGCATCAATACAATCATCATCGACCTTGACCGCGACTTCTGGATGTATGTTTCAATGGAATACTTCAAGCAGAAGATCAAGGCAGGAGAGGTTGGGTCATCTGCAATGCCTCATAAGGTAAACCCAATCGACTTCGAGAACTCAGAGGGCAACCTCGGAATGGCAAATGCTATTCTTGCATTCCTCAGTCAGAAGCTTCCTGTTAGCCGCTTGCAGCGTGACCTTACAGACTCAACAGTGCTTCGCAATGTAGGCGTTCCAATGGGTCACATGGTAATATCAATCCAGAGCACACTGAAGGGACTTCGCAAGCTTCTCCTCAATGAGGCTGCTATCAATCGCGACCTTGACAACTGCTGGGCAGTATGTGCAGAAGGTATTCAGACAATCCTTCGCCGTGAAGCTTACCCACACCCATACGAGGCTCTAAAGGCGCTTACTCGCACAAATGCAGCAATCACTGCAGAAAGCATCAGCAATTTCATCGACGGCCTCGAAGTGAGCGACAGTGTTAAAGCAGAGCTTCGTGCCATCACTCCACACACTTATACTGGTGTGTAATTCAGAAAAAGAAACAAAAAACAGTGATAAAAATATAAGTGTATATAGTAAAATATTAAGAACAAAAGAGACTAACATATTAGACCATTTTTCTTAACATATTTATTTATATCAACTTTTTAGGATTAACTTATAAATAGCATTAAATTAGATTATGTCTGAACTTGACGAATGGCAGGGCAGTGCTCCTGCATCAGAAAACACATCTGACAATGGTGGTAGCCGCGAGGGTTATCGCTCATCTTACAACCGTGAAAATAGCTTTGGCAGTCGTCCATCATACAATCGTGGCGACCGTCCGCAGCGCCCACGCTTTAATCGCAATGATCGCGCTGCATACAGTTCTAATGGCACACAGAATGAACGCGGCTTCCGCCCATCTGGCTTTGGTGCATCTTCTGATGAAGGCACACAGCAGCGTCAGGGCGGCTACCAGCAGCGTCCTTCTTACAATAACAACCGTCAGGGCGGCTACCAGCGGCGTGGTGGCTACCAGCAGGGCGGTTACCAGCAGCGTGGTGGCTATCAGCAGGGTGGTTACCAGCAGCGTGGCGGCTATCAGCAGCGTGGTGAGCAGCAGGAAAATGGTGAGTTCGAACAGCGTGGTGGCTATCAGCAGCGTGGCGGTTACCAGCAGCGCGGTGGCTATCAGCAGCGCGGTGGCTATCAGCAGCGTGGCGGCTATCAGCAGCGCGGTGGCTACCAGCAGCGTGGCGGCTATCAGCAGGGCGGTTACCAGCAGCGTGGTGGCTATAACAACAATCGCGGTGGCGGCTTCCGTCCTCGCACAGCTGACTACAATCCAAATGCTAAGTATAGCATGAAGAAGCAGATTGAGTATAAGGAGTACCTTGAGGATCCAGATGCACCAATCCGCTTGAACAAGTTCCTTGCTAATGCTGGTGTTTGCTCTCGTCGTGAGGCAGATCAGTTCATTCAGGCAGGCGTTGTTTCTGTAAATGGTGAGATTGTTAGCGAACTTGGCACAAAGGTGCAGCGTACAGACACTGTTCACTTCCACGATCAGCTTGTAAGCATCGAGAAGAAAGTGTATGTAATTCTTAATAAACCAAAGGATTATGTAACAACTTCGGATGATCCACAGCAGCGCAAGACTGTTATGGATCTCGTGAAGAACTGCTGTCGTGAGCGCATCTACCCAGTAGGTCGTCTTGACCGTAACACTACAGGTGTTCTTCTCTTCACTAATGATGGTGATCTTGCTTCAAAGCTCACTCATCCTAAGTTCTTGAAGAAGAAGATTTACCATGTTTACCTCGACAAGAACTGCACTGCAGCTGATATGAATCAGATTGCAGAAGGCATCACTCTCGAGGATGGCGACATCAAGGCTGACGCTATCAGCTATGCAAGCGACACAGACCGCAAGCAGGTTGGCATTGAGATTCACTCTGGAAAGAACCGCATCGTTCGTCGTATCTTCGAGAGCCTTGGCTACAAGGTTTGCAAGCTCGATCGCGTAATGTTTGCAGGCCTCACAAAGAAGGGCCTCAAGCGTGGTGACTGGCGATTCCTCACAGAACAGGAAGTTGCAATGCTTCACATGGGTTCGTTTGAATAAAGCCCCCTAACCCCCGAAGGGGGCATCCATCCGGACATAAAGGATGTGAGTTGCAAGTCGGGGCAAACACAAACTGAAATTAGCGCCATTTCCCCCATCCGAATGGCACGCCCCCTTCGGGGGACGGGGGGCTTATTATGAAAAGAACAAAGATTATTGATGCTCTTGCTTCTACAGAATATGGCAAAGAGATTACCGTCATGGGCTGGTGTCGCAGTCACCGTGGTAACAAGAATGTTGACTTCATTGCCCTCAACGACGGTTCAACAATCAAGAACATCCAGATTGTCGTTGACGCTGGTGTTGTGGACGAGGCTACACTGAAGCAGATTACCACCGGTTCTTGTATCGGTGTTGACGGTGTTCTCGTAGAAAGCCCAGCACAGGGTCAGGCTTCTGAGATTCAGGCAAAGAATATCACTGTCTTCGGCGGTTGCGGCAACGACTACCCAATGCAGAAGAAGGGACAGAGCTTTGAGTACATGCGTCAGCACGCTCACATGCGTCTCCGTACAAATACATTCGGTGCTGTGATGCGCATTCGCCACAACATGGCAATGGCTATCCACACTTACTTCCACGAGCACGGATACTTCTATTTCCACACTCCACTCATCACAGCTTCTGACCGTGAGGGTGCTGGTCAGATGTTCCAGGTGACAACAAAGAACCTCTACGACCTCAAGAAGGACGAGAACGGTTCTATCATCTACGACGATGACTTCTTCGGCAAGCAGACTTCGCTCACAGTGTCTGGTCAGCTCGAAGGTGAGCTTGGTGCTACTGCTCTTGGTCAGATCTACACATTCGGTCCTACTTTCCGTGCTGAGAACTCTAACACTCCACGCCACTTGGCAGAGTTCTGGATGGTTGAGCCAGAGGTTTGCTTCATCGAGCTTGACGACCTCATGGATCTCGAAGAGGACTTCATCAAGTATTGCGTGCGCTGGGCACTTAAGAATTGCAAGGACGATCTCGAGTTCCTTAACAAGATGATTGACAAGGGTCTCATCGAGCGCCTTGAGTCAGTTGTCAACACAGAGTTCGTTCGTCTTCCTTACACTAAGGGCATCGAAATTCTTCAGCAGGCAATCAAAGACGGCAAGAAGTTTGAGTTCCCATGCAACTGGGGCGACGACCTTGCTTCTGAGCACGAGCGCTTCCTCGTTGAGGAATACTTCAAGAAGCCAGTCATCATGACCAACTACCCTAAGGCAATCAAGGCATTCTACATGAAGATTGATGCTGAGAAGCCAATGTTTGATGGCAAGGAAATGGAAGAGACAGTACAGGGCACAGATGTGCTTTTCCCACAGATTGGCGAAATCATCGGCGGTTCTGTTCGTGAGGAAAGCTACGAGAAGCTCGTTGGAGAGATTGAGAGCCGCAACATCCCAATGAAGGATATGTGGTGGTATCTCGACACTCGCAAGTTCGGCACATGTCCTCACGGTGGTTTCGGTCTTGGATTCGAGCGCCTCATCCTCTTCGTGACAGGCATGCAGAATATTCGCGATGTGATTCCATTCCCACGCACTCCAAAGACTGCAGAATTCTAAAAATAAATTGCTAAATGCTTTGCAAGTTGCGAAATTATCCGTACCTTTGCAACGCATTTAGCAAAAGGGCGTTTAGCTCAGCTGGTTCAGAGCATCTGCCTTACAAGCAGAGGGTCGGCGGTTCGAATCCGTCAACGCCCACAATAAAGTGGGTTGCGGAAAGACGCAATGAAATAAGTCAATCCGTCAACGCCCACAATAATAAATAAAAAGAGCACTCATTTCGAGTGCTCTTTTTTGTTTTCTCACCTCTTCATCTACGAAACATTAAAAAATCTTTAATTAATGATTAAGAAGTATTAAATATTTTGTTAGTTGGAAAATGAATTGTACATTTGCATAATTTTATAAGAAAACCAAGTGAACAGAATTAGCTTTCTAATTGAATCGTTCTATTCATTGTAAAGATAATTTTGTTTACTTGCAGAAAAGTACAAGACACGAGTTTAGTACGAAACAACCTATCGAAACACGCGATACATGAAAAAACTAATACAATCGCTGGCGTTCATAATCATAGCAGTTACAATGCTGTCTTCATGCGCAGGCAATTACAATATCACAGGCACATCGCTCCAGTCCATCTACGACGGAAACATGGTGTATTTGCGTCCTCTGGATGATGACAAATCTGTTGATTCTTGCAAGATACTTCACGGTAAGTTCTCCATGAGTGGTCCTGTAGATTCAATAATGTGCGTTCGCCTTTTCATTGGAAACGACATCGACAACATCCCGATTGTGCTTGAACAAGGAGACATCAAAGTTAGCACTCAGGAAGCTTCTATCAAGGTTGAAGGAACACCTCTCAACGACAAGTTCTATTCCTTCATGATAGAACGAGATTCCCTCAATTATCTGTTGCGCGAACTTCCTCGTCGCCAGGCAACAATGATTCTTGAAGGTTATGACGAAGACGAAATCCTCCGTCAGCTTGGCGAGGAAGAAGCAGATATCCGTATCAAGATTGACAAGATGGAGACAGAGTTCGTGACAGACAATTTCGACAATGTGCTCGGAGTCACCTACTTCCTTGTTCTTTGCCAGAATGCATTAAACCAATATGGGTTCCCAACCACAACACCTCAGATTGACGAACTCTACGGCCGTGCTCCTGACACATTCCGAAACAATAAGAAAGTGATTGATTTCATGGAACTTTGCAAAGGCAATAATCAGTAAAAACATAAATCAAGTTGGAACAAGCTCAACTTGGTTGAGTTTTTAAGTTCTTAAGTTTTTGAGTTTTTAAGGTTGAGATTATCCACATTCAGTCAAAGGTAACTAAACCTCACAACTAACAACCTCAAAACCTGAAACTTGACCACATGCGAAAGTTGAATGCATAATAAGAAACAAAACAAAAAAGGCAAGACGATTATTTTCGCCTTGCCTTTTTTGTGTCTATCTTACCATTCGTCATCCATTCATGCTTATCAGCAGTTCCTCATTGTTCTTAGTGTTCTTAAGCTGCTTTGTGAGGAACTCCATCGCTTCGATAGGAGTCATGTCTGCCAAGTGATTGCGCATCACCCACATGCGGTTGAGAGTAGTCTGATCCTGCAGCAAGTCGTCGCGACGAGTAGAAGAAGCAGTAAGGTTGACTGCAGGGAAAACGCGCTTGTTGGCAAGAGCTCTGTCAAGCTGCAGTTCCATGTTGCCCGTTCCCTTAAATTCCTCAAAAATAACTTCGTCCATCTTCGAGCCAGTGTCGATGAGGGCAGTAGCGATGATAGTGAGTGAGCCGCCATTCTCAATGTTGCGCGCAGCACCAAAGAAACGCTTTGGCTTGTGCAGTGCATTAGCATCCACACCACCCGAAAGCACCTTGCCGCTTGCAGGGCTGACAGTATTGTATGCACGAGCCAAACGAGTGATAGAGTCGAGGAAAATAACAACATCGTGTCCGCTTTCCACCATTCTCTTTGCCTTCTCAAGCACGATGCCAGCAATCTTAACATGATTCTCTGCAGGCGCATCGAATGTAGAAGCAATCACCTCTGCATTCACCGTGCGAGCCATGTCTGTGACTTCCTCAGGTCGCTCGTCGATGAGCAGCATCATGAGGTAAGCCTCAGGGTGATTAGCAGCAATGCTGTTGGCAATATCCTTCATCAGCATTGTCTTACCAGTCTTTGGCTGAGCCACGATGAGCGCACGCTGTCCCTTGCCGATAGGGGAGAAGAGATCAACAACTCTTGATGACCAGCTGTCGTTGAATCCCTTGCACAGCTTAAACTTCTCATCAGGGAAGAGTGGGGTGAGGAACTCAAAGCCCACGCGATCACGCACTCTTGAAGGCTCGCAGCCATTTATTCTTTCCACGCTTGTGAGAGGGAAGAACTTTTCGCCATCCTTTGGAGGGCGCACGAAGCCATCCACAACATCGCCAGTCTTCAAGCCGTAGTGCTTGATTTGCTGCAAGCTAACATACACATCGTCAGGAGAAGGCAAATAGTTATAGTCAGAACTGCGCAAGAAACCGTAGTTGTCCACAGTTTCCAGCACACCGCTCACTTTGATAATATTGTCAAAGTCATAAGGCTTCTCCTTCACAGCTTTCTCCTTCTTCTGCATCATCACCTCAGGCTCATAATCCGATTGAGGCATTGACACCCTCTCGTAATACTCAGCCGCTCTTTCCTTGCTCTCCATTTCCAGTTTTCCGAAGAAATCCATCGGACTAGTCACTTCTTCCAGAGCAGGAATATCCTCAATGATGATGAAGTCAGCCTCGCCCGACACAGCCTCAGCCTTCTTGTTAATGATGATCTCTTTATGCTCAGCATTATCAGCAAAAGCTTCCTCAGGCACAACAAAGTCATTGCTCTTCACTTCCGTCTCCTCCGCAACCTCAGCCTTAGGCATCTCCTCCTCAGCTGCAGCAGCATTTTCAGCCACATTGCCAGCAGCCGCCTCCTCAGCCTTCTCAGCCTTAGACTTTCTTCCACGCTTCTTAGGCTCCTCAGCAACCGTTGTTTCAGCCACATTGCCAGCAGCCGCCTCCTCAGCCTTCTCAGCCTTAGACTTTCTTCCGCGCTTCTTAGGCTCCTCAGCAACCGCCTTATCAGCCTCAGCCTTAGCCTCTTCAGCAGCCATTATAGTCATTCTGTTTTTCTCCTCATCCGACAAATCAGCATACAGCGAATCATCCTTCGTCACCATCACCGTCTTGTCCACTTTCTTAGCCTTAGTTTGGCTGGCAGTATATACTCTGTCCACGCTCTTCACTCTTGCGCGCTTGCGAGGAGCCGCCTTTTCAGTCGAAGAATTGGAAGCAAAGCTGGTAGCCTGCTCATCTATAATCTTAAACCAAAGCTCCTCCTCGCTCATGCTGGCAGCCTTCTGCACGCCAAGCTCAGTAGCGATTCCAGCAAGCTCCTCTTTAGATTTTGCCTTCAGTTCGTCTAATTTATACATATTAATATTGTGTAGGAAAAATAGTATATGCCAATATACTTTCAGCACACTTCACCGCCTCCATCCAGGCACAGTAAATGCTGTTTTATAAAAAATAAATGAATTTGATTTTGAGAAATATATGAGACAAATACTGTTTTTCAGCTAAAAAATGAATGTTGTCCCATAAAAACTGATGCAAAAGTAGTGATTTTTCTGCAAATCACAAATACTTTTGCATCTTTTTTTAGTTTTTCCGTCGATTATTGTATTGAAGCATTAATGCTATCAATATAATTCAGCACATCCTCTCGTCCCAATTTATTAGCAGAACTTGTGATGAAATAAGGAGGCAGCTCCTCCCATTGCTCCTTCAGCACATTCAGATACTTCTCCGCAAACGGCTTCACTTGTGCCGGTTTCAGCTTATCAGCCTTAGTGAAGATGATGCCAAACGGCACGCCATTCTCTCCCAGAAACTCCAGAAACTCCAAATCCTTAGCTTGAGGGTCATGTCGGATATCAATCAGCACAAACAAGCAAGTCAGCTGCTCACGATCCAGCACATAACGCTCAATCATGTTCTTCAGCTTTTCCATCGCCTTCTTGCCCCTCTGCGCATACCCATAGCCAGGCAAATCAACAATATACCATGATTCATTAATCAGGAAGTGATTTATGCACATAGTCTTGCCCGGAGTGGAAGAAGTCAGAGCCAAACTCTTCCTTTCCGTCAGCGCATTAATCAGCGACGACTTGCCCACATTGCTTCGTCCAATAAACGCATACTCAGGCAGCCCCGTCTGCGGACACATATCCTGTCTCGGGCAGCTGCCAATATACTTAGCCGATGTAATCTTCATAAACCTAAACCTATCTTTCTGAAATTCTGTGCAAAGGTAATGATTTTTCTCCAATCCACCGCCATTTCCCTCCCTAATATTCATCATTTTCATCGGTTCGTAGGTCAGTCACTCCGCAAATGAACCATGCCAAATGCACCTCTTTAGCCCCCTCAAAACCCTCTGCCTTTCACGCTTTATCGCTTACGCCTTGTAAGCCATATTGCTTACGCCCGATAAGCGATCAAGCTTGACGGGCGCAAGCTTTTCACCCTCCGCTTTGTACCTCTCAAGAGGTGTGACTCACACCGGTATAGATGATGTGACTCACATCGGCATAGGTGGTGTGAGTCATAACACTTAAGGCGTACAAGGCATACGCCTGCAATGGTGCGCCTTGCAATCTCACGGAGGCGAAAGGCATACGCCCAAAGATGTGCAAGGCATGCGCTTGTGACAGCGTCCTAGGACGATGTCTTTCCCTCAAAAGAAGCGCTAAGCCTCCGCCAAACCATACACCCCTCTATATTGACGAAATACAATTACTTATCCAGTTCTTACTCTTCCTTATAATGCGTGATGCGGTGAAAAATATGTATATTCTCCGCAAAAGTTGCGGTGAAAACGCAAATTCTCATTGCAAAATTTGTTCTTTCACATTTGCTTCGTTATTTTTGCAACCAGATTATTATTACTATGGCAAAAAGAACAATATATGCTTTAGACGCTTTCCTAAGAAAGAACGCGCTTCGCGATAACGCAAGTATTTTTTTGTGTCAATAATTAGCGCCCCTTTAGCTGGGGGAAGTCAATTAATGAACATCTAAGAGCAGGGTGTAGCCAATTGCCATGCGGGGTGTGGAGTGATTTTATAGGAATTATAAGCTTCGGATAATTTTTTTGAAAAAAGTTGCACCTATGGTTAGTTTTTTGAGCGTCTGAAAGGTATAGTGATAAAAGAGTGATGGGAAGAAGTGAAATCCGACAGCTATTTATGCAGCATTATGCCAAGATGTACAGGGTGGCGCGCACCATTCTGTATGATGAACAAGAAAGCAAGGATGTGGTCAGCGACATCTTTGAAAGATTGCTTCATGGGCAAATCGTGCTGCAGCCTGACACTGTAGAACACTATCTGCTGACAAGTGTTCGCAACCAGTGTATCAAGCGCATCCACCATGAGACGCTTAAACGCCAGCTGCAACTTCATCATTCATCGGAACAACTTTGTGAGGAATCGGAAGATGAGAGACTTGCAGATGTCATGGAGTTTGCCTTAACGCATCTTGATGAACGCGACCAACGCATCTTCAACCTTCGTTTCACGGAAGGTTTTAGCTATGAAGAAATTGCCCAAATGGAAGGCATCAGCAAGGTTGCCGTATGGAAACATCTGTCACGCCTGATCAACAGAATTAAAGAACATTTTAATCCTACGGAGAAATGAAACCTACAGACGACAAGAATAGTTTGTTCCGCGATATGCAGAACAATCCCGACGGCTATTCCGACGAGCAAATTGAGGCTATGATGGAAGAGCTTGACCATGCTCCCAACACTGAAGCGGAGTGGGAAACATTTGCGGCTAATCACTTTGCAAAAGAAAGGCGAATCGTCCCATTCTGGCTTAGCAAAGCTGCTGCAGTCATTGCAATTATCATCGTATCAGGAATTGTGTATGCAGCAACGGTTGCCGTTGGCATTGTACCGTCCCCTTTTGCTGAGACTGATTCTAGCAATGAAACAATTTCAAATACAACAACTTCTGTGGCTGATACAATCGTAACTAACACAAAAGTAGAAGAATCTGTTGTGTTCGACAACGCTCCTCTGTCCCAGATTCTTGCTGAGTTTTCTGCATATTATCATGTCAAGATTGAGTATGTAAATGTCAATTCCAAGTCTCTTCGACTTTTCTTCAAATGGAACAAAGGCAGAGACCTCAGCTCCAACATAGAAGCCCTCAATGCATTTGAGCGAATCTGTATTTCCCAAAACGACAGCATATTGACTATTGAATAATTAACACCACAATAACATAATGAGAAGATTGATCATTTCATTTGTGGTGCTAATGCTCACCACAACTATGTCTGTTGCTCAGCACATCAATCATACTTTTGAAGATGTGTCTATGCCTGAAGCATTGAAGACCCTCGCAACGATGTCAGACAAATACACTATCAACTTTGTGTTCGATGACCTTGAAGACTATCGTGTAACAGCAAATGTGAAAAGCAAGAACATGCAAGAGGCGATAGAGCAAGTGATTGGTTTCTACCCCATACGCTTCTCTACCGATGAGAGAAACGCAATTATCACGGTAGAGTGTATTCAGAAGTCGTCAACAAAAATCACTGGCAGAATAAGTGACCACGACGGCTCGCCAATGGGCTTTGCCAACATCGTGTTGCTACATCCCGCTGACAGCACATACATTAATGGAGGTGTGAGTAATCCGAATGGCGATTTCGTTATTCCATGCAGTGAGATGCCAGTGTTGGCAAAGATTTCTTTTGTTGGTTACAGGACGATGTATAAGCACTGCAACACAACCGATATAGGCACAATCAAGATGCAGGAGGAGGCGGTGAAACTGAAACAAGTGAAGGTGAAGGGAGAGCTGCCAATAGTCAAAGCTGAGAACGGCAAACTGGAATATAACATGCCGTTGCTTCTTCAGCAGATTCCTGCCGACAATGCCTTCGATGCCTTGACTTGCATACCAGGCGTGTATGAGAACAACGGAAGCATTAGCTTTGCCGGACAAAGTGCAACACTCATCATCGATGGCAAGCCGACCACCTTATCAGCAGAACAAATCGTGGAGCGACTGAAGAGCATGCCTGCTGACCAAGTGGAAAAGGCAGAGGTTATGATGTCAGCTCCAGCGCGTTACCATGTGCGAGGGCTTGTTATAAATGTCGTGACAAAGGATTATGTTGGCATGAAGCATCTGGCAGGTCAAGTACAAACTAGTTGGACTCAGAGCAAGTATGGGCTCGGAAATGTGAAAGGCAGCATGCTCTATCAGAATGGAAAGTTTGGATTGGATGCGACATACGGTTTTATGGGAGGCTCACAATACGGACAGGTGGAACATGAAGCCCATCATTCATTGGGCGACAAGCGTGTGGATTATGCTAACAAAACAAAGCATAAGGCAAATGCCGTGGAGCATGATTATCGTATAGGTGTTGAATATGCTTTTGCCGAAGATAACCGTCTTGATATTGCATATACTGGCAACTTGACTTTCAATGATGGTACAAATACCTCAACGGGCATGGAGACCTCTATACAGAAATCATTCATTGATGAATATATGCACAATGTAGATGCAAACTATACAGCACCGTTTGGTTTACAGCTTGGAGTATCATACACAGGCTTTAAGAATCCCCAAACGCAGGAACTTGATGGTGAAATGTATGATGAAGTGCGCCAATATTCTGTTGAGAGCAACCAACGCATAGGCAAATGGCAGTTTACTGTCAATCAGACACATAAACTGAAAAATAACATTGAACTGAACTATGGATCTAAGACGCAGTTCACTTCCAACGAAAGCTACCAGACAACGATTGATAAAACTACAGGCATTCTTATCCCTGATGCTTCAAGTTATGTTAATTACGATGAACGAATACTCAATGCATACGCTGGATTCAGCAAGCAATTCTCTCAAGATATTAGTTTGGACGCTTCGGTTGCGGCTGAACAATACAAGGCGCCCAAGTGGAATCAGTGGCGCATTTACCCTACATTCAATCTGATGTGGAATGTCAACAAGCAGAATTTGCTCAATCTCTCGTTTGCAAGCGATGCTGTTTATCCAAGCTACTGGAGCACCATGAGTGACATTTATTACACATCTGCCTATAGTGAGATATGGGGAAATCCAGAACTGAAGCCATATTCCATATATGACACCAATCTAACTTGGCAATTCAAGCAACGCTATACCTTTAGTGCTATTTCATGTATTCAGCCAGGCTATGCTGTGCAGTTATCTTATCAGCCTTCCGACCGCATGGCCGTCATCATGAAGGAGACAAATTTTGACTATTCAAATTATGCAGGTATATCAGCTTCGGCGCGATTCAATGTTGGGCAATGGCTTACAGGAAACATCAATGCAACAGGGCTTTACCGTCAGGACAAAAGCGACCAGTTTTTTGATTTGCCATTCTATCGTAAGCATGTCTCATTTATCCTCTCAGGCAATGTTTCTGCAAAACTACTGAGACATCAGGATTTGCGACTCATTTTCAAACCTTTCTTCCAATCAAAAGCCATGCAAGGAGTATATGACATTGACCCTATGTTTAATATGAGTGCTCAACTTAGGTGGGCTTCCAACAATGGCAAGTGGAGCATTATAGCAAATGGACAGAACATATTCAACAATCATATAAGCACAAAATCCATTCAAGGAAATCAAAACTTCACCATGCGAATGTGGATGAACTATGCCAGTGCATCCTTAACTGCAATCTATCGCATAGAAGGTTTCAAGGAGAAAAAGCACAAAGAGGTGGATAATTCACGCATGGGACATTGACAAACAATGTGTATGAGAAAAAGTTGAACTTTATCGCATCGAATCGCATCGAAACGCACCGAATCGCATTTTGACAAAATAAGAATGCTTACCTTTGCAGCGAAAAATTGCAAAAGCAAGCGTTCTTTGACTTATTGATACATTATATTACTGCACGCAAGTGCTAAGTGGCATTCATTTGGCATCTTCTTCAGGTTCTTCCTCGTTCACATCGTTCAGAACAGCGAGGGCACGGTCGTAGTCGGCTTCGAATACGAGAATGTCAACTCCTGTGAATGTGGAAACGATGCCTCCGTATAGATCGGAGATGTTTTCGTTCTGAAGCATGGATTCGATGCCTTCTGCTTGAAGCTTGCCTTTGAGGATGTGGGCTTCGAAGCTGCTGGTGCAAGTGGTTAGTTTTACTGTTTTATCCATAAGATGACATTTTTTAGGTTGGGGGCAAATATAGAAACTTTTTGAAAGATAGCTGCTCTTTTACTATTATTTTTTCTTATGGCATTTATGCAAATTCGCTTAGCTCGAGCCAGCGCATTTCTTTCTCTTCAAGTTCGTTGTTGAGCTCAGGAAGCCGTTTGCTGAGCCGTGTTATCTCGTCCACAGATGTGGTGCCTCCGCATAGTGCTGCCTCAATGGTTTTCTTTTCTGCTTCGAGGGCGGCAATGTCTTTTTCCAGCTGAGCAAATTCTTGCTTTTCCTTGAAGGTGAGCTTGCGGGCACGGGTGGAAGAAGACCCTCTCCCCGAGCCCTCTCCCTTTGTGGCGAGGGTGACTGGTGGCTTCTTGGTGGACTTGGTTTCTTTTTCTTCTTTGTCTTTCTGCTCTTTCCACATTCTGTATTGTGAGTATGAGCCTGGGAAGTCCTGCACTTCGCCCTGGCCGTGGAAGACGAGGGTGTGATCTACGACGCGATCCATGAAGTAGCGGTCGTGGCTGACGATGATGAGGCAGCCGCGGAACGACTTGAGATAGTCTTCCAGAATCTGCAGGGTGACGATGTCGAGGTCGTTGGTCGGCTCGTCGAGGATGAGGAAGTTGGGCGCTTTCATCAGCACGGTGCAGAGGTAGAGTCGGCGACGCTCTCCGCCCGAGAGCTTGTAGATGTAGCTGTGCTGCTCTTCGGGTGGGAAGAGGAAGTGCTGCAGGAACTGGCTGGCTGAGAGCTTCTCGCCGTTGCCCATATCGACATATTCGGCAATATCGCGCACGGCATCAATCACTTTCTGGTCTTCGCGGAAGGACATGCCCTGCTGGGAGTAGTAGCCGAAGCGGACGGTCTCGCCTATCTCTATCGTGCCGCTGTCCTGCGGTTCGATGCCGAGCAGCATCTTGACGAAGGTGGACTTGCCTGTGCCGTTGTTGCCTACGATGCCCATCTTCTCGTAGCGAGTGAAGTTGTAGTTGAAGTCGCGGAGGATGACTTTGCAGTCGAATGCTTTGCTGACATCGGTGGCAACGAAAATCTTGTTGCCGATGTAGGTGCCGCCCATCTCCAGTCGCACATTGCGCTCGTCGATGCGTTGCTTTGCCACCTTCTCCAGTTCGTAGAATGACTCGATGCGGTAGCGAGCCTTCGAGCTTCGTGCGCAAGGCGTGGAGCGCATCCACTCCAGCTCGGTGCGGTAGAGGTTGTTGGCACGGGCAATCTCAGCATTCATATTGTCGATGCGCTCTTGCCGCTTCTCCAGATAGTAGGAGTAGTTGCCGTTGTATTTGTAGATGCGCGAATTGTCCATCTCGATGATTGACGAGCAGATGCGGTCGAGGAAGTAGCGGTCGTGAGTGACCATGAGAATAGCCATGGTGGAGCGCGAGAGCATATTCTCCAGCCACTCGATCATTTCGAGGTCGAGGTGGTTGGTGGGCTCGTCGAGGATGAGCAGGTCGGGTTCGCCTGCCAGCACACGCGAGAGGGCTATGCGCTTGATCTGACCGCCACTCAGCTGCGTGGCATCGCGCTGCGCCTCGTCTTCGCTGATTTTCATCTGGGTGAGGAACTGCTTGTAGCGCTGCATGAATTCGTCGCTGCGATTCGTCAGCTCGCTCTTGTCGATGGTTGGCGTTTGTTCGAGGTAGCCCACTTTGATTCCGTTTCGGAAAATCATCTTGCCGCCATCGTCGCCTTCGTTGCCAGCTATGATGCTGAGCAGCGTTGACTTGCCTGTGCCATTCTTAGCAATGAGACCGATGTGCTCGCGCTCGTTGATGGTGAAGGTGACATCTTCAAAGAGAATGCGATGACCGATGCGCTTGGTTAGTCCTTGTATTTCGAGATAGGGATTTGTCATAGATAAAAAAAGACCCTCTCCCCATGCTCTCTCCCTCTATGGCGAGGGTGACTGATGGGAATGTGGGTGAATTGTTGGGTTAGATAGAAATGAGTGATAGCGTGATGAGTGCCGTGAAGTGGAACACCAGTTCACTTATGATGAATGTGGCACCGCAGCAGTCGCCTGTGTAGCCTTGGATGCGCTTTTTCATTGTGAGGAAGAGGATGAGGCAGGTGATGACTGATGCAACCATAGAGGGAAGGAACACTAATGCTTTCTCTCTCAGCAAAATGATGGGCAGAGTGCCGAGGATGATGCTGATGGCTTTTTCTGCAAAAGTGACGGAGGCATAGACGAGCTTGTTCTTTGCCTCCTCGGCTTTGCGGGCGTAGGGCAGCGTGTAGATGATGGTGGAGCTTGTCCATTTGCAGAATGTGTCGCCGCACATCAGCAAGGCTCCCATAGCAATCGGACGGATGCCTGGCGCAAAGAGCGGTGCTGCCGTATGGAGCGTGGCGATGATGAGGGTGAAGTAGAGTATCAGCCCCAGCACTCCGTAGGTGCCTATGTGGCTGTCTTTCATTATCTCAAGCGTGCGCTCGCGTGTTGTTCCTCCACCGAATCCATCGCAGAAATCGGCAAAGCCGTCTTCGTGCAGTGCGCCTGTGAGCAGCACTCTTGCCACCAATGCGAGGATGATGGCAATGAAGGATGGCAGAATCATTGATGCAATGATATACACGCACGCCATAATTCCTCCCGTCAGCCATCCCACCAATGGCCACAGCGGCACCACCTTCTTGAAGTGCTCGGCTGGCACATTGGCTATCTTCCACAGCGGCAGGCGCGTGAAGAACATGAATGTGGCTAATGTTCTGTAAAAGATTTGTTTCATCAAAAATACTTTGTTATCTCTGCATGAGCAAAGTTGTCCATCTCGTTTATCATATTTACAGCTGACTGCAGAATAGGGTAGGCGCAGATGGCTCCTGTGCCCTCGCCGAGTCGCATGCCGAGAGACAGAAGGGGCTCTGCACCTATGCTGTCGAGCATGAGTTTGTGTCCTGACTCATCGCCGCAATGACCAAAGACTGCATAGTCGAGAACGGCACTGTCGAGCTTTGACGCTGCGAGCATGCAGGCTGACATGATGAAGCCATCGACAAGGATGACCATGCCGAGTTCGGCAGCACGGAGCATACCGCCAATGGCTGCAACCATCTCAAAGCCACCGAAATAGCGTATGATGTAGTTGGACATTGCTAAAGGAGGGTTGAGCGAAGAAGCTACTTCGTTGGATGCTCTGAGCTGCTGTTTGAAATTGTCAATGCTCTGAGCCAGCACTTTATATTTGTGGCGCACTCCGCTGCTGCTGAGTCCTGAACCTGCGCCAACGCAACGGTCGAGCGGAAGATCAAGGAAAAGACTCATGAAAACACTGGAAGGACTTGTGTTTGCAATGCCCATCTCGCCAAAGCTGATGATGTTGCATCCTTCTGCATGACAGGCATCTACTTGCTCGGCTCCGACAGAAAGGGCGCGCTGATACTCTGCTTCGCTCATTGCAGCTTCATGAAGGAAGTTGCGAGTGCCGTGTGCAATCTTGCGGTCGATGATGTGGGGCTCTTCTGCTGAGTCGAAGTCGTAATCCACTCCGACATCCACCACTCGGAGCTTGAATCCATGCTGGCGGCAGAACATGTTCACGCCACCGCCACCTTTGCCGTAGTTCTTCATCTGCTGCCAAGTCACTTCACGAGGGCTGAAGCTTACGCCCTCACGCTCGATGCCATGGTCGGCTCCGAAGAGAATGTGGCAAGGATGGTCAAGATGTGGGCTGAGGCTCTGCTGTATGAGCCCGATTTGAAGGGCTAACGACTCCAATCTGCCTAACGAACCTTTTGGCTTGTTGAGGTTGTCTATCTTGTCTTGCAGTGTTGCTGCTAATGTCTTGTCTGTAGGTTTTATCATTGTAGTTATTTTATCTTTACTTTTATGCCACTCACCATAAGATACACTTCATCGGCTTGCTGTGCAGCAAACTGATTCATCCAGCCCAGCATGTCTGTGAATTTGCGCTGCAGTTCGTTGTCGCTCACTCCTCCGAGCCCAATCTCGTTGGTGACAAAGATGAAAGTTGCATCTTGTGATGTGAAGCGTGTGAACTCAGCCTTCATGGCATCGAGGGCAGGGTGGGTGTGTGAATCGAGGTCGAAGAAGAAATTAGTTGCCCACAGTGTGAGGCAATCGATAAGTATCACACGGCCGCTTACATCGTGCTTGCTCAGCTCTTTTTCTTCTTCGATGTTTGTCCACTGCGGACCGCGGCGTTCCTGATGCTTCTGCACTCGCTGGCGGAACTCGTCGTCCCAGATGCGAGCGGTGGCAATGTAGATTGGGGTGTCGGAGAGCGATAAGGCTAACTGTTCTGCAGCTTCGCTCTTGCCACTTCGCTGACCGCCAGTGAAGAGTATAATCTTTTTCATAAATACACTGTTTGCAAATTTATTATCAGTATATTACATTCTTTGCAGTTTTCTTTCTTTTGCGTTGTAGGTACGAAACTGCTCTGCATGCTTGATGTGAGAAATGAAGATACTCATTATTTCGTCAAGATCGCCAAGGGACTTGAGGGTAGCTGCAGTTTTGTAGCCTGCTTTCTCGAAACGCTGAGTCCACTCTCCTGAAATTGAATTCATCACATTTTCACCAGCGATGAAAATGAATGGAATGAGATTCACACTCTTGAGTTTCTGCGATTTAAGTTGCCTGAGCACACTGTCGCATGAAGGAAATCCTTCGATAGTTGCAGCATACCATCCTGTGAGTCCTTTGTCGCGAAGGAGGTAGTCAAGCATAGTGAAGTGCGGCGTTGCATTGCTCTCCGAATTATGGCATACGAAAATGTTTACGGCTTTTTGTTGTCCGTAAGCATTGGTTGCTGCTGCGACAGCTTGTTCAAAATCGGCATTTGTGGCAAGCAAAGGCTCTCCAATGCGGATTTGCTTGAAGTTGCTTCGCGCACTTTCAACCACATAGCGAAGGTACTGCATCTCTTGGCCTTCAATCATGTTTGAAGACTGAATGAGGATGTGAGTGTAGCCATCCTTGTGCAGTTGATTGAGCAGTTCGTCAGGAGTGTCAATGCGAGTCACTCCATCCTGAGAGACTTGGTTGATTATGCTTCGTGATGTCCATGCCTCGCGGAATGCATATTCAGGGTATTCCATGCGGAGGCGAGTGTTGAATCTGTCAATAGTGCGTCTGCCTTCTGCCTCTGCCGAACCAAAATGCACTGCCACGATGGCAGCTTTGTCTGTGGTGCGCATATCTGCAAATATGTTTTGTTCAATCTCGTCGGATTGTGCAGTGCATGGAATGGCTGCGGTAAGTGTGATGAGAATGCAGAGTAGGAATCTTTTCATTGCTTTTTCAGTGTGTTATTTTATGATCTTCTTAGTAATGTTGTTTTGACGCATTATGTATATTCCTCTTTGTTGAGGCTTGTCAATCTTCTCTCCGCTTAGAGTGAAGTATTCAGGGGCAGATGCTTCATTGTGAACATTAGTGCTGATTTCTTCGATGGCTGTATCTGTGCCTCCGCCCATGAACTTGAAAGATATGAATCCAGAGCTCTCTGCAATGGAAGATATGGGCTTGTTCATGTAGTAAGTGCCATCGGTATTCTTGTTGAAAAGCTTGCCGCCAGTGCTTAGGTGAGAGGTGTTGTTGAGCGTAGTGATGTTCTTTGAGCCTGGGAAGATGTCACCGCTAAGCTGAGAAATGGTTGGCTGATAAATGCCATAGGCAGAATAGTAGGTGCCGTAATTACCGTCGGCAGGTATGATGCTCATTCTTTGATGCTTAGAGTCATTGTTTGGCTCATTTTCTTTCCATGCGAATGGATCGTAATCTACATGGTAGATGAGCATGCCGTGAATGTTGGTCGAGGTTTTGTCTGTGCCAGAAATATACTTGAACCATCGGTTGTTCTGACGGTTTTCAAGAATGAAATACTCATTGCGGTTGCCGTCATTGTAGATAGCATAAGCAATTGGCTCGTCTTGCAATGCTGGCATGTCAGTGATAGTGCAAGGCTTGGAAAGTTCTGTGAAATTCAGCCATCCAGCAAAATAACGCTCGTAAGCGGTGAATCCTGCTGGCACTTCTCCGTAGCCATTAGGACCATTGTAGCTGCCTTGATCCATAATGTCCCATTGCACCATTCCAAAGCCGCCTTCGTAGCTGGTGTCATAGAAGTCAGGAATGCCAAGGCAATGGCTGAACTCGTGGCAAGCAGTGCCGATTCCGTTGATGTTGGAACCACTTGCACCGCGCAGCTCACAACTCATGGCATAAGTGTCTATTTTCACGCCATCAATGGTAATTGGGCCTGCTCCGTCTCCATAGTAGTCGTGCTCATCCTTCAGTGTGAATTCGTGTGGCCAAAGGTCATTTTTAACGCCACTCCAATGCTCACCATATCCAGCATAGATGATGAATACTTGCTCAACTTCGAGGTCTCCATCCCAATCGTAGTCTTTGAAGTTAATGCCTTTCTTATCAGCAAGTTTGCAAGCCTCTGCCACTAATTCACCAGGGTACTTGTCATCGCCGTCTTTGTTGTTCTGCCCGTAATATGAAGCTTCCTTGCTCATGGTTACAGGGCCGATAATGTCAAACTCAATGTCAAGTTTTCCATAGCTCTGGTCATAAAAGTAGTCGCGAACAGAGCCAATATGCCCATTGTTAGAATAGCCCTTTTTGTTGAACTGATTGCTAAACTCTGTAAGATTATTTGCAGCTTTGAATGTTTTATCTTTGAAATCTACAAGAATAACTAATCCCTTCTTCTTTCCAATGATGATTGAAGGCTCGCCGAAGGCTTTTCTTGCTTTTGAATTTGCGTTTCTTTTATTTGCTGCTAAGCGTTCAATACGGCGAGAGTTGCGAATCTGGAGTTTCTTTGTCCAAAGAGTTTTAACAGAATCAACTTCGGAGTCAAGAGCTTTGCGGTAGAATCCATTTTCGTCTTGAATCAGCATATCTCCCTCTTCAGTGATGTAGAAATGACAATTCTCATCGCCGCACAGGAATGCAGTGATGGTGGTTCCATCAGGTTGCGGAAGCTGTACGGCTACTCGCTTTGCTGGAACAGCAGTCGCAGCAAGGTTGATGAGGAATAGGAAGAATGCTAAACAGAAATATCTCATGATCTCTATAATATTATTCGTATTGATTCATGTCTGCAGCTTCACGGATGGCAGAAATCTGATATTTTGTGATGGTAGGTACAATCATGTGGAGCAAGTGAGCAATCTTTTCTACTTTGATAGTCTCTTGGCCATTCTCATACAGACGGTAAGTGCCATCTCCTGGAACTTTTATCTTTACAATGTCATTTGTGTGTTCGCCATCAAGAGCAACTGGCTTAATGCCATATCTGGTAAGAGCCTTGCAACAGAGCTTATATTCAAGCGTGTCTTCTTTGCCTACCACAACAACCTCTCTTGCTGTTTCATGCTCAATGCTGAATACGCATGTCTCTCGGTCGAATCCGATGCCGTTGCGAGTGAAGTATGACTCAATGCTGCCATCGATGCTGAGATCTTCGGGAAGTCCTGTAGTGAGACCTCGCTCTTGGTCGAGTAGCCACACTTGGTCAGCCACTTGCAATGCGTGCTCAAGATCGTGAGTGCTTAAGAAAATGGTCTTTTTCAGAGCCTTAGCCAATCGGTGCAGAAGCAACATCATTGAGATTTTGCTTGGGTAGTCGAGGAATGCTGTTGGCTCGTCGAGGAAAATGATTGGTGTTTCCTGTGCAATAGCTTTTGCAATCATCACTTTCTGTCTTTCGCCATCGGAGAGAGTTTGCATCTTGCGTTGAGCAAGCTCTTCGATGCCTACCCAGTTAAGGCATTTCTCCACCACCTTCTTGTCTTTCTCGTTCAGTTTGCCCCAGAAGCCAGTGTAGGGGCTGCGGCCCATAGCCACCACTTCCCAAGCAGTCATGTTCTTGATGCCAGAGTTGTCGGTGAGAACTACGCTGATGAGTCTTGCGAGGTCAGAGCTTTTGTATGATTTTATGTCCTGTGCCATTACCTCAATGCTGCCACCCATTGCAGGCTGAAAAGCGGAGAGGGTGCGCAAGAGTGTTGACTTTCCTGCTCCGTTAGGGCCAAGCAGGCATGTGAGTTCGCCTCGGTTGAGGGAAGCATTTAAGTTTGAAGCAACGATTTTGTTGCCTCCTTTTATTTTGTAACCTGTAGAAAGGTCCTTTATCTCTATTGATACATTATCCATAATAATGCAAAGGTACACATTATTTATATAACAAAGATTAAAAACGCTGCAAAAACTATTTTTTCCAGTGGATTTGTGCGCGTTTAGCGAAATGATTTTGTAATTTTGCAGCAGTAATCGCATAGCGTTTCGTACGCAAAGACATAAAAAATAAAGAAAAATGAAGAAAATTATCACTCTTTTTGCAGCAGCAATGCTTTGCTGCGCAACAACATTCGCTAAGGATCTTAAGGTATTGGTTGTGAAGACTGCTCCTGAAATGCACTGCAACAACTGCGAGAACAAAATAAAGGGCAATATCCGTTTCACACCAGGAGTGAAGAAAATTGACACAAGCCTCGAGGCAAAGACTGTCACAATCACTTACGATGCTGAAAAGACAGATTCGAAGAAGATTATCGCAGCATTCAAGAAGATTGGTTATGATGCAACTGTGGTGAGCGACAACAAGCAGGAGAACAAGAAGCAACCTGTTGATGGTCAAACAGGTGCAACACAGCAGGCAAAGAAAAAGTAGGAATGTACGAAATCAAGGGTGATATTCACGACCGTTACACTTTAGAGTTCAAAATTGGCTATTCGCATGATAGCAAAGAGAAAGAGGTGAGCGATTTTAAGATGGACACTTGGGTGTTCATCCCTGACACTCTTGGTATCAGTCAAGGCACATACTCAAAGGAGAGTTTCTATCGTGATTTCCGTACTATGGTGCGTCTCATCACGCCAGTATTCTCGCTTGAGGAAATAGCCAATCCCAATAAGCTGCCGCTTTCTCGTCTTGAGAAGTGGTGCATCATAATAGGAAAGCCTTCCGCTCCTCAGAAACAAGCGCGACACGAGAAGATGTACGAACATCAGATTAAGATGTTTTGCAGCATCGTGCGCAGCGCAGTTCGTGATGAGTCTTTTCGTATCTATAAGTTGACAGATGCTGCTGCCTGCAAGGAGGCAGTGGCAAAGCTCGTGAGCAATGTGAGCAGTATAGTAGCTTCTTACAGAGCTATGCAGAGCTCAACAAATATCAATAAAATATCGCCTATATTGCGCAGCTACTTCTTCCATGGTGATGAGTATCTTTGCGACAATATAGGCAATTCTTTTTTCAAGATACTTTTCCATCTGAAAAGCGAGTTCCCTAATGATTTTCAGGAGATTGCAGAACCGTTACTGGCATACCTTGATCGTGACAAGCAGTATGAACTTAAGCAAGGCTATATTGCTCCAAAGGATAATGACGAGGTACAAAATCGCAACTTTATCTCTCGATTCAGTCAACTGAAAAAATATGTGGAAAGCGATCTGTGGATTTTGGCAAAGCCACGCAGCAATACTTTTCTTTTACAGCAGTTCGGTTTTATGATTGCTGCTGGCGTCAGCATGGTTTTTGCCACCGTTGTTTCTTTCTCTTTCCAGCAAACATACGGCAACTTCACACTTCCGCTATTTATTGCTTTGGTAATAAGCTACATGTTTAAGGATAGGACAAAGGAGTTGCTGCGCATTTGGTTTGCGACGAAACTCGGTAGCTACATGTACGAGTTCAAGACTAAGCTGGGTTTCTCAGGAGAACATATTGGATGGATGAAGTATGGCATGGACTTTGTGAGTTTCAGTAAGTTGCCAAAAGAGGTGTTGTCGCAGCGAGGACGCATTTCTGGGCTTGAAACTGGTAATGTAGCAATCAAGGAAAATGTGATTATTTATCGTCAGCGACTTTCGCTCTTTGGGCAGAAACTTGCTCATCTCAGTCATTATCCTCTGCATGGCGTTAATGCTATTCAACGCATCAACTTGCGTGAGTTTTTGCGTCGAATGGATAGCAGCTATGTGTCTGCCTACATCAAAGATGAGGATTCCTTCCACACAGTGCAAGCAGAGAAAGTCTATTATGTGCACTTCATTATGCGCATTCGCTATCAGGACAAAACAGAGTTCAAGCGATTCCGTGTCTGCATGCATCGTCGTGGTGCTGTTGGCATAGAGGAGTTTTAGAATTCCCAGCTTTCTATCTGTATATTATAGCTCCGTCACGATGTCGCCCATTGGCTTGCGAGTTTTCTCTGGAATGTCTTCTGTGGAAGGAATGCCAAGCGGAATGAGCACCGCAGGTTCTTGGTTGTCAGGAAGATTAAAGAGCTGATGGCAGAGGGCTGTATCAAAGTTGCACACCCAGCATGATCCGAGCCCGCACTCAGTAGCAGCGAGGCAGATATGCTCGGCAGCGATAGATATGTCAACAATGCCATGTGTGTGTCCGTCGCTTGGACGCACCCATTCTTCGTTGTGGTTGATGCAGCACACGATGACAAGCGGAGCGGTGGCAAACCACTCTCGATTGTAGCATTGACGCACCTTTGAAAGAGCATCTTCCGTGCGGCATATATAGAAATGCCATGGCTGCTTGTTCACTGCTGATGGAGCTAAGCGTGTGCAGTCGAGGATGTATTGAAGCGCTTCTTCTGGCACTGCATCCTGCTTGTAGCCTCGCACACTGTAACGCGTCTGAGCTAATTCTAGAAGATTCATTGCCTTACGCTTTGGAAATATAATCTTGCCATGAGATGTTTCTTCTTCCCATGGTTTGACGGTACGGAGTTCTTCTGACTCGTCGTCTTTTCTTGTCCAATAACTTGCCATATTACTTATACATTATAATTGCGCTTTGCGCTGGAACATTAATAGATTTCCCATTTACGGTTGTGATGCCTGAAGCATCAATCTTGCCATCCTGGCACACCACTGTGTAATTTCCATGAGGAACAGTAACTCTCGACACCTTAGTGCGGCTGTTAAGAATAACGATGATGTCCGACCATGAGTCGCCCACTGCCGCGCCATTCAGCTGATAAGCAATTACATTCGCACCCTTGTAAGGAAGGAAAGTCAGGTTTGCCCGAACAGCATCGGCGCTGCCCATGTGGAAGGCAGGATGCGTCTTGCGTATAGCGATCAGAGACCTCACATAGTCATAAAGGCCCTTATACTTTGATTTGTTAGCCCATGGTATGGTGTTGATGGAATCAGGCGAATTGTATGAGTTATGCACCCCCTTCTTGTCACGAAGAATCTCATCGCCACACCAAATGAGAGGTACGCCTTGAGATGTGAGAACTGCAGTCTCTGCTAGTTTCTGCAAGCGAATAAGCGTTGCTTCGTCTGTGCCCGAAACTTTTGATTTATGCGCAAGAGTGGTTTTGAGTCGGTCAGCAATGCATAGGTCATCATGACAAGAGACATATGAAATCATCTGGGTTGGTTGTGAAGCCCAAGGAGATTTGCTGTAGTTAACCTTTTCCATGTTGACCTGCGGATGCTCGATAGCGCCTACTATGCCGAACTTCACACTCTCTTCGTGGTTAGGATTGCCAATAAGGAATGCTCCTTCCTTGTCATCGCTGCATCCGCCACGAAGACCATCGCGCATCTCATCGCCAAAAGCAGCGATGCCAGGCATCTGGGTGGCGTTTGCTTTCATTGCCAACTGGCACTCAGGAAGCGCAGGAGATGATGCTGCCCAGCCTTCGCCATATATAAATATTGTGGGATCGATGGCATTGACTGCTTGACGAATAGCGTTCATCGTTTCGATGTCATGAACCCCCATAAGGTCGAAGCGGAAACCGTCGATGTGGTATTCCTTTATCCAATAGAGCACGGATTCAACCATGTACTTGCGCATCATTGGCATGTCGGATGCTGTCTCGTTGCCGCAGCCAGATCCATTGGAGAGCGTGCCATTAGGACGATGGCGGAAGAAATAGCCAGGAACGGTTTTGTCAAACTGAGAGGAAACAGCGTCGAAGACATGGTTGTAAACCACATCGAGCACCACACGAATGCCAGCCTTGTGCAAAGCCTGCACCATTTGCTTGAACTCTCGGATTCTCACGGCAGGGTCATAAGGGTTGGTGCTGTAGCTGCCTTCTGGCACATTGTAATTCACGGGATCATATCCCCAGTTGTACTGAGCAGGAACACGGGAATCCGAATCTGCCAGATATGATTCAGCCTCGTTCACAGAGCCATAATCGAAGGATGGAAGAATGTGGAGATGGTTGATGCCAAGATCCTTGAGATGGTCAATGCCTGTTGGAAGTCCTTGTGCATTCTTTGTCCCCGTCTCTGTGAGAGCGAGGAACTTACCACGATTCTTTATGCCTGATTCAGGATCGATGGAGAAATCGCGGTGATGCATCTCATAGAGTATTACATCGGAAAAACTGGCGAGCGCAGGGCGATGGTCGTTCTCCCATCTTTCGGGATTTGTAGATTGCATGTCAATGACTTGCGCACGATTGCCATTCACGCCTACTGCTTTTGCGAAGATGCCTGGAGTCTCTGGCAGGGGGGTCCCATTCACTGTGACTTGAAATGTGAAAAACTTGCCTTTGAGATTGCCATGGATAGTGGCAGACCATGTGCCATCAAAATTGTGAGTGAGGCTATGAGCAGATTCCATCTCTCCGCCCTCTCCTTGCTTGTATATGTTGACCTTCACTTGGTCGGCAACTGGCGACCAAAGTGAGAAATGTGTGCACGATGGAGAGTAGGACATCTCGGTGAGAGGTCCTACGGGCACAGGCAAAGAACTAAGGTTCAGTGCTGATGAGGTGTGCATAGATGTTACAAGCATTGTAGCCATTGCTTAGTAATGTGTGACAAAGGTAGCGTTTTTTTTCGTTTCTTTAATAAATAAAGCGGATAATTGAATGATGTGCTGTAAATGTTTCTGCTTTTTTGTAAAAAGAAGTATCTTTGCATTTGATTTGAAAAAACGATTTCCATACAGCCAACCAATGAAACTTACGAAAGACGAACTCTTGTCCCTCGTGCGTGAGGGCGCTCGTGCAATGACGCTTCAGGAGAAGTTGCGTCTGATTGTGCTGTTGAGTTTGCCTGCTATCATTGCCCAGATTTCATCGGTGGCAATGCAGATCATAGATGCCGCAATGCTTGGGCACTTGGGAACAAAGGAGTCAGCATCGGTGGGATTGGTGAGCACTACGATTTGGTTGCTGGGTGGATTGTGCTCTGCATGCGCTGCGGGTTTTTCGGTGCAAGTGGCACATCATGTTGGCGCCAATGACTATGCCGGAGCAAGAAATGTGGTGAGGCAAGGCATGGTGGCAGGATTGGTGTTCAGCGTTGTGCTGGGGATAGCAGGTATGTGTATCGCTCCATTCTTGCCGCACTGGTTGGGGGCGAGCGATGATATTTGCAGAGATGCTGGCGAATATCTCATGATTGTGTCAAGCGCACTGCCTATATTGCTCATGAACAATCTGGCAGCAGGCAGTTTGCGATGCAGCGGCAACATAAAATTGCCAAGCATGCTTGGGGTGATGATGTGCACGCTCGATGTCCTGTTCAACTATCTTTTCATCTTTGTATTCAACATGGGAACGAGTGGTGCTGCATGGGGTACATTCGTTGCCTACACTATCACCATGGTGTGCATGGTGGGCGCTCTGGTGTGGAAGGATAAGGTGCTTAATTTCAAGCAAGATCTGCAAGGCATTTATAGACCAACGAAGATGACGCTGAGAAAAGCGCTGGTGATTGGATCGCCTATCTCGCTGGAGAGGGGTGTAATGTGCGGTGCACAGATTGCCATTTCTGGCATCATAGCGCCATTGGGTAGCGTGGCTATTGCAGCAAATACTTTCGGCATAAATATTGAAAGCCTGTGCTACATGCCAGGATATGGCGTGGGCGAGGCTGCAACTACGCTTGTGGGGCAGAGTATGGGCGCAAAGCGTTCTGACTTGATGAGAAGTTTCGCATGGATATCAATGATACTGGGCATGCTGACTATGTCGCTCATGGGTGTGGTGATGTGGGTGTTTGCGCCTGAGATGATGGGGCTAGTCACAGAGGATACTGAGGTGATATTGTTAGGAACAGAGGTGCTGAGAATAGAGGCATGGGCAGAGCCAATGTTTGCAGCAAGCATCGTGGCATACAGCATCTTTGTCGGTGCAGGCAAGACGCTGGTTCCAAGCATCATGAACTTAGGCAGCATCTGGATTGTCCGCCTTTCATTGGCACTGATTCTTGCTCCAAGCATGGGGCTGAAAGGCGTGTGGATAGCAATGTGCGTGGAGCTCTGCTGGCGTGGTGCAGCATTTATAGTGAAGCTCAGTCGCAAGGGATGGAGCAAGATAGGATAAAACGACAACCTGCATCATCAAGGGGTCAGCCCCCTTGATGATGCAATTTATGGAATAACTAACAACAAAAATATATGAAAATTATTAAAAATCAAGAGTTTGGAGGCGAACGCCCGTTGTATGCAAGTCATGGATTGAGACTTGAGAATGTGACGATTCATGTGGGTGAGTCAAGCATTAAGGAGAGTTCGGATATTGAGGCTGAGGATTGTACTTTCGAGGGAAAGTATGTGTTTTGGGAGGTTGATAACTTCAATGTGAACAATTGCTATTTTGCAGAGAGTGCAAGATCAAGCTTGTGGTATTCTCGCAACTGTCGCATGACTAATTGCAAAGTGGATGCACCTAAGCTTTTCCGAAGAATGGATGGCATTTATGTGGAGAACACAGATTTCCCAAATGGGGAGCAGTTCTTATGGGATTGCAAGAATATTCAGTTGAAGAATGTAAAGATCGCTAATTGTGATTATCTTTTTATGCATTCTGAAAATATCCTGATTGAGAATTATAAACAGGAGGGTAACTATGGCTTCCAATATGCTAAGAATGTGGAGATTAGAAATGCAGTGATTGACTCTAAGGATGCATTTTGGGAGGCAGAGAATGTGACTATTTATGATTCTGTGCTGAATGGCGAGTACTTGGCTTGGTATGGTAAGAATATCAAGTTAGTGAGATGCCATTTGACTGGAGAGCAGTTGCTTTGCTATGTGGATGGCTTGGTACTTGAAGATTGCACTTTTGGTGATGATGCAAATTTGCTGTTTGAGTATTCTACTGTGAATGGCAACATCAAGGGCGATGTTGTGAGCATTAAGAATCCTTCAAGCGGGGAGATTATCGTGGAGGGTAAGATAGGTGAGTTGATTTGGGATGAGAATCAGAAGGCTCCAAAGGATGCTAAAGTGGTATGTGAAAATTAAAATTTAGATTTTGTGATGAAGTACGACTTTGATAAAGTGGTGGATAGGCGCGGCACCAACTGCGTGAAATGGGATGAAATGGAGAGCGATGACATTATCCCAATGTGGGTAGCAGACATGGACTTTGAGACTGCACCTTGTGTGATTGAAGCTTTGAAAGCGAGAATGGAACATGGCTGCTTTGGCTACACTTTTGTGCCGGAGAGTTATTATGAAGCTACTATTTCTTGGTTTAAGAGAAGGCATCATTGGGAGATAGCTCGAGATTCTTTCATCTATACGAGCGGTGTTGTACCTGCTATCAGTGCTATTATCAAGGCGATGACAGTGCCTGGGGACAAGGTGCTGGTGCAGACACCAGTGTATAACTGTTTCTTTTCTAGCATAAGGAATAATGGCTGCATGATTGAGGAATCTCCATTAGTGATGGCGACATCAGAGTCGGGTAATGGGGATGAAATGTATAAAACGGAGCATTACTACATTGTGGATTGGGAGGACTTTGAGAAGAAGTGCAGCGATCCTGCGGTGAAGGTGTTCTTGCTTTGCAATCCTCATAATCCAGCAGGGCGCGTGTGGACTCGATGGGAATTGGAGAAGATGGGTGAGATATGTATGAAGAATGGGGTGTTTGTGATTAGTGATGAGATTCATTGCGAATTTGTGATGCCTGCAGAAAGAGATGCGATAATGGAGAGTTGCTTTGGAGAGAAGAAGATTAAGTACACTCCGTATGCTTCTATAAAAGAGGAATTTGCTGATAATTGCGCAGTGTGCATTTCGCCAAGCAAAGCGTTCAATATTGCGGGTTTGCAGATTGCAAACATCATTGTTAAGAACGACGAACTAAGACGGAAAGTTGATAAGGCAATCAATATCAATGAGGTGTGCGATGTGAATCCTTTTGGAGTAATTGCTTTGCAAGCGGCTTACAACGAAGGCGAGGAATGGCTGAAAGAATTGAACGAGTACATTTATGAGAATTATAAAGCAGCAAGAGCTTTTCTCTCAGATAATTGCCCAGAATTGAAAGTTACTACTTTAGAAGGCACCTACCTCATGTGGGTAGATATTCGAGCAACAAGAATGACCACAAAAGAAGTTTTCGAAAAACTGCTTAAGGAAGGAAGAATCTATGTGAATGAGGGAACGATGTATGGAGAAAGTGCTGGCGAGGGATATATACGAATAAATTTGGCTACAAGAAGAGAGAGAGTAATGGAGGGAATGAAGAGAATAGCGAAATCGTTGAAATAAACGAAATCGCTGAAATATAAAAGAAGAAGGGAGGCACCGTTATTGCATACTATTCCCCCTCAAACGCTTCGTCCATCCTGATGCAAGTGAGGAAGAACTTGTTGTATAGGCTTGGCGACCACTTCTTCTTGTTGTGCATCTCGCAATAGGCATTGAACTGCGCACCGTTCCAGCGTGTATAGTCATACATAGTGAAATAGCCAGTGTAGTCGCGAAGGGTGTCACCCTTGATGCGCTTCTCTTCGCTAATATCTCCAAACCAATCCTTGTGCATCATCTGGCGCGCGAATGGTTCGAGCATTGTGGTGCTGAGCAAGTTGTGATGCTTCAACACACACCACACGCACATCCAGTGATTCTTTCTGGTCACTTCGGCCAGCATTCGTGCGATGCGCTCTTTCAGGTCGCTCATACTGATGGATTTACCATTCATTTCGGTGTGGAAAACTTCGTTAAATAACATGTCCTTCTCCACTTGCGGATGCAGCACACGCTCTATCTGCTGTTCCAGCATTTGCCACTTTGCCATTACGCTGACCAATGCCGCAATTTCTTCATTGCTGACATGCTCCTGACTGATTGCACGCCCCAGTTCATCTATGTCGTGCACATGGTTTATATAGCTGAGTTGCAGCGAATGAGGCACTTCTCGGAGCAACGCTTTCTGTGCTGTCTGCATCTCGTCTACAGTGAGTTGGCGGCCATCGTTGTTGTATGCCAGTTTTGCAAAGTACAATTCCAATTCTTTGCTTCCATCTTGCGAACTTGCATAACTTTGAATCGCTGCCGTCAGCAATCGTCCTATCTCTTTTGGCTCTACCTCCTGACTGCACAATTTGCATACTCTTCGGAAGTGATACATCAAATAGCACATCTGCAGGTAGAACTGAAACAATCGCCAGATTCTCTCTGCAGGATTCATGCCTGGGAAATGGGTAATCTTCATCTTCTTGGCAAACAAGTCATACTTTTCCGACATGGAATCCAAAGTGGCAAGCCACCCTTCTTCGTTGTCGGCAAGCACAAGCTCCTTGAAGCGTGGCAAGAAAGAAGACATATTGGTTGATAATGAAGGATATTTGTAAAGCGACACCGCATTTCCATTGATGTCTTCATTCAAAATCCTCATTGCCATAGGCGAAACATACTGCCCCATGAGCACTTCAAATTGTTCATGAAACTCCATGTCCTTCTCTGCACGCGCATGAGCTATCTCCGTTTGTTCCAGGGCATAGTCAATGTCTGCCATATAGCACAGGCGAGCCGACTTCGCTTGCAGCGACATGATATCGAATGTCAGTTCCTGCACACCGCAGTCATCCACCTCAGTAGCCAGCACACGGCTCATAGCCATCAGGTTCTCCACCTGGCGGTCAAACGCTTCATAGTTCAGTTCCAATCTTTCTTCTGCCATTGTCTTTTCAAAAATTGTCATGCAAAGATAACGAAACAAAACGGGAAAAGCATCCCGAAGGACGCTTTTTCTTGTCAGACAATGTGTAACTTTGATTATTGACTGCGTTGAGT
Organism: Candidatus Minthosoma caballi; assembly: GCA_018064505.1. Lineage (GTDB taxonomy): Bacteria > Bacteroidota > Bacteroidia > Bacteroidales > Bacteroidaceae > Minthosoma > Minthosoma caballi. The sequence goes on from JAGHVC010000155.1 coordinate 46,876, forward strand.
CATACGGAGCATACCATTCGATAATGGTTTGAAACACAGAGGATGCGGAGGACGCAGAGGTATAAATATAAAACATCTGTTTTTCTTTGATACTCAGAGTCCCCTCTGAGTCCTCAGAGAACTCTGTGTTAAAACTATGAATAATTATGGTTTGCTAACTACAACCACATCCTTGTATCGGTCGAATCCCAAGGACACATCTGCACCGTATCGCTGGAACATCTCCAGCAGCACTTCCTGCTCTTCTGGTGTAATTGCACGAATGCCATTTTTCGCACGGGAGTATGTTGGCTGGCTGCCGAAGAACCCATAGCCATTGAAAGCTCTGGCTTTGCCTATTGGCATGGTGTCAAGCATCTTCACAAATCCGTATGCCCAGCGTTCTGTCTTTTCCACTATCAGGTGAGGACAGCCGTCGGCGGTTGGAGTGATGAAACGGGTGTTGAGCACTTCGAAGGACTCATCTTCCTGAGCTTTCACATTGTTAGCGTAATGTACGCAAATGCCACTCTTTGGGCACGCTGTCAATGGACAGCAAGCATTGTTTGTAATCATTGTTTCGGTGTTTATTGTTTTGATTGTTAGTATATTCGCTTTATTCGCTTTAAGAGAATACGCTTATTCGCACGGTGTGAATAACAGTAGTCATAGAGGTTGAATGAAGGTATCCATACGGCAAGAATAACCGCATTCACTGGAAGAGTGTTTTGTGAATACTCCTGCGATTGTGTGGAGTGGGGGAGAGTGATTGTTTTGAGGCATCTTTAGGTGGTGTTGGTGGAAATGAATTTAGTAAGAAAGTCGTCACTCATCACAAAATGTCTTTAATGATGTGAAAATCAGTAATGTATAGGTGTGATGAGTGATATTTGACTCGTCACACACTCGTCACACTTGTATCATATAGATAATCAAATGATTAAGAGGTGTGTGTGACGAGTGATGAGTGTTTTTAATTCTATCCAGTTTAAGCAGCAATGCCTACAAGATGATAAAGAACTCCATTCCTTGTGTGTTTTGACACGCACCCCAGACACTTCAGAGTCTGTCCCACACGAATGTTAGTTGCATTACCAGTTTTCATCGAAGGATAAGCCTTGCTCAGTGTCTTGCACACCTCCTTGCAGCTCAGCCATTCGCCATCCTCTCCTTCCTCTGGCAGACGATAGCAATGGAGGAGTATCCTCTCCATGTCGTCAGTGCGGAAGAAAGGAAGGTTTGCCTGCTGCATGCGCTCAACTTGGTCATTGCCAAACCAATATGGAGTGTTCTCCACATTGAGCTCGTGCAAGAGCTGGGCATAGAGCTGAGGGTAGTTGATAGGCGAAGCATTGTCGATGAATTGTCCTTTCTTCACGCGAATGCAGATGTAGCGGCGACTGCCTGTAGGGTCGCAAAGCGGATGCTCATCGTTCGTGGTAGCAAGGAAACTTGCATAGCGACGACGATCCTCTTGCGCCCTTCCGAAGATAGGACGACCATTCACCTTCACCTTCGAGAGAGTTTGCTTCAGCTTGCCCTGCTGAGCCACACCCATGTTGGCAAACTCGTCGATGTTGACAAGCAAGTTGTGGGTAAGCGCCATCTCGCTGTCAAACTTATTGCCGAAGTTGATGTGATCCATGAAATAGCAGCGCAGATGCTCGGGCAGAAGACGCACAGCGAAGGTGCTCTTTCCGCATCCCTGCTCTCCAATCAGGATAGGCACGCACTCATTGCCATGCAGCATGTCCATGCCCAGCCAGTGTGCCACAGCAGAGCGCATCCATGTGGCGCACCACGAGAGCTGTTCGCTGGTGATGCCTGGAATGCGACCAAAAAGGTCTGCCACATGATTCTTGCCATCCCACTCAGGCAGGTAGCCAAGAAACTCATTCACAGGGTCGTAAGTCACCACAGCATCAGAGTTGATGTACTCCTCAATGTTCTGTCGTGGCGACTTTTCGCCACCCACGCCAGCTTTCTTGGCATGGCGCACAATGGAGTTTACCACCTCTGCTGTCACTGCCTTCCATTCGGGCTTCATGCCTTCTGCCGCATCCGCATCTTTAATATGTGAAGCACTTGCCAGACACATGGTCACTTCCACCTTGCTGTTCAGCACATTGCGACGAAACATGTAATTCTCATCAAGGAAAGCCTCTACCTCGTAGATAGCTTCCTGCATCTCGGTCATCTTCATCAAAGACACCTCGATGTCTGTGTTCTGATTGTTCTCTGTCATAAGAATAAAATTTAGATGTTTGAAAATTTCGATGCCGCAAAGTTACTGCCTCCTGGTGCCATAGACCTACTTTTCCCCGCAGTTGACATGGAGAAAGAAATGAAACGGGGAAAAGAAAACAAGGAACGGGGAAACGGAAAGGGAAGAACAGCGCTATTTCCGTTCTCTCTAATACAAAACAGACTTATTATTTGGAACAAAAGGAATAATCACTTAACTTTGCACTACAAAGATTGCAACCAAACAAATTCTATTGGTCATGAAGTCATTCAATACAGCTGGCACTTGTCGCCCTAATGAGCATTATATGGTGGACATCACCGAGCGTCTGGAAATCATCAGAAAGATGATAGCCAAGGGTGATTATTTCTGTATAAATAGAGGAAGACAGTATGGCAAGACAACTACACTCGAAGCTATAAGCAAGCAGCTTTCTGATGAGTATTGTGTATATAAAATCAGTTTTGAAGGCATTGACGATAGTGCTTTCGACAATGCGAGAACAGCATGTGCAATATTCTTGAAACTGTTGAAGAGAAGGGCTCGTACTGCAACATCAAGTGAAGAAGTAAAACGTTTTTTTGACGAAGTGGCTCCAAGAAACCTTGAAACAATAACAGAAATAGACTTTGCTGATATTATTGCAGAATTGTGCTCATTATCGCCAAAGCCTATTGTCATATTAATTGACGAGGTTGACCAAGCTGGTAATAATGACGGATTCATCAGATTCCTTGGAGTCTTGAGAAATATGTATCTTAACAAAGAAGATGATCCAACTATCCAATCCGTCATCCTTGCCGGTGTCTATGACATCAAGAATCTCAAACTAAAGATGCGTCCTGAGGAGCAGCACCAGTACAATTCTCCTTGGAACATCGCCGTACCTTTCGATGTTGACATGAGTCTGTCGGCTGTGGGTATTGCAGATATGCTTGCAGAATACAAGGCTGACCACAACCTGACGTTTGATGAAACAGTTGTTGCCCAGATGATACGCGACTACACCTCAGGCTATCCGTATCTTGTCAGTCGAATCTGCCAGATTGTCGATGCAGAACAATACACATGGGATAAGGAAGGAGTGCAGAAAGCTATCAATAAAATCCTGACAGAAGGCAGCACACTTTTTGATGACATTGCAAAGAAATTGGACGAGTTCCCTGAATTAGAGCGCACCATCAAAGGAGTTCTTTTCAACGGTTACCGCTACTCATTCAACTACTACGACAAGGCAACGAACCTTGCCCTGATGTTCAATTTCGTCAAGCAGCAGGATGGCGCGTTTGCAGTTGCATGTCGTATGTTTGAAACTTGGTTCTACGAATACTTTATCTCGCAGGACAAGAACTCTGCAGACTTCATACAGGGCATGACCGACAAGAGTCAGTTCATTCACGACGGCATCATTGACATCCCACGTCTTTTCGCTCGCTTCATTGACCACATGAACAAAACATATAAAATGGATCATGAAAACGAGTTTATTGAGGATGATGCTCGCAAAGTGTTCCTCACCTATCTGCGCCCCGTCATCAACGGCATTGGCAGCTATCACATTGAGGAACAGACGCGCGACCATGACCGCATGGACATCGTCATCGACTATCTTGGCAAGCAGTATGTCATCGAACTCAAGATTTGGCGAGGCAATGCCTACAATGAAAGAGGTGAGGAGCAACTACTCCGCTATCTCGAATACTTTGACCTCCAGCAAGGATATTTGCTCAGCTTCTGTTTCAACAAGAAAAAGACCTCTGGATTGCTACCACCTGTAGAAATCGGAGGACGCATGTTGATTGAGGCAATTGTGTAAAAAATGAACATCCTACAAACCAATGAAACTATTTTGAGCTTTGTAGTTGGATGATATAGAAAACAAAAACTCAAATTTACCCCTTGAAAGGATTTAGGGCAGCCGCCCTTGTTGGTGAGTTTACCCAAATTTCCAGACAAGCAAGCTTTTCTGATAAATTTGTGCAAACTTACCAACAACCCTTCGGGTAATAAACCCTTTCAAGGCGATAAAACAGAATTAAACCACCATCCGGATAAAGACCGTAATATATTGTGTATGCAACGCGTACATTTTTTCGGAAGATTAAATTATGTACGCAGCGAGTACACAATTAACTTGGACACATCATCGTTTTAGTCTCTACATCATGTGATACTTATTTGAATACAAGTGTTGACATTCTCTCTTGCAAATGAGAGAAACATCCTTACTTGTATCTTAAAACACAGAAAACCATCAAGAAATTTGGTGGTAATAATCGTTTTGTTTAATTTTGCAAAGTCACAAACTGAATCGAAACGATAAACAAACTGTACATTCAGTCAATCTAGCCTTCCTTATTTGTCATTATGATGAAAATCGGATTACAACAAAAACAAACACTGAGACGAATACTTTACCCGTTATTTTTCGTATTTTCCATCTTGCTAATATCATGTGAGAAGAATGATGAAGGAAACAGCAGCGAACAGCCATCCAATGATTTCTTCATAGGGAAAACTTACAAATACGAAGAGAAGAACACAATCTGTGAAATCGGCGATGAAGACTATCTGAGGGAATCGACTTTTACTTATAGCTTAAAATTCCTATCCACTTCATCAATAGTACGAGAGGTGAAGAAAGAGCATCCGAGCAGAGTTGTGTTCTATGAATCGGACACCTTGAATCATTCTGACAAATATTCAGATGATTACTACTACAATGTGGAAAACAATCTATCATGCATAAAATACTATCCAGATGACAAATCATTCATCGTAAGGGCAGCCAATATAGGGCTCAACGCAAAGTTTGATTCTGATAGCACGTTGTTCGTTGTTGATTTTGGCACTATCACCTCCGCATTGTCAAGCGGAATGGTTCTAAAAGTGCAATAACCCTTCAAGTGCCACCTTAAAAAATCTAAGAGTTTTTGTCATGCAAAAGTTAATCACAGCCATAATACTTGCAATATCAATCATCTCTTGTTCTCAAGATGAAGAAGCTGCCATGTCAGCAAAAGACGGGCAATACTTATTCCAGAATGACACATGCACCGTTAATATAAATTTGGAGTCAGGGAAAATGGTGCATATCTGGATTTTCAAAAACAATAAATTTGTCCTGCAGCAGCTTTATCAGAATGGTATCTCCACACAAGGCGAATATCCTAATTACATATATGAAGTTAGTCCTATTGATGGAGATCCTAACAAAGCTATTATTCGTGCTTCATTCTCTTCACCTACCACATTCGAAGCAACTGTAGAAGGCTCATTTGGTTGTTCATCAAAGAAAATCGCCGTACCTTTACACATGACTTTCGGGAGGTCGGATAAAGTCCTTGACGAAAACGGAGATGGCATTTTGGACGAAGCGCAACCATAGATTTATATTATTGTGTACCCTTTAGGGATGCTACAAGGATAATTATACCCAAATTACACCTTTTCGGGATTATTATTTGGCAGCATCGGTAAAACGCCTTACATTTATACCCGAAAGGGATTATTTACGTGAATTCAGCTCTGCCAGATTGTTTAGGCAACCACTGCAATGTTTGTCAAGAAGTTTCGTATCCATTAAAAATGTGTAATATTACACAAAAAGTCGTGCCAAAAATGTGTATTTTTACACTTTTTTGATAGATACATCGTTTTCTGATTTGTTTTTTGTATATTTGCAGCCGTAACGACAAGCAATAGAAACAAACGGTTATGGAAGAAATAATTGAACTTAAGCGTGATTTGCTTAATGAAATGGTTAGGTGGAAGACGAAGCGCAAACGCAAACCTCTAATGTTGCAGGGAGCTCGTCAGGTCGGCAAATCGTGGCTGCTAAAAAAGTTTGGCGCAACATGTTTTGACAACTATGTCGTAGTCAACATAGACAAGGATGTAGCCATCCGGGAACAGTTTGAAAAGACCAAAGAACCTCACAGGTTGGTAGAACAGATTAGCCTTATCAAAGGACAGCCGATATTGCCAGAGAGATCGCTCTTGATAATTGATGAGATACAAGACTCGGATGAAGCGCTGAACAGCCTCAAATACTTCAAGGAAGATGCTCCAGAATATGCTGTGGCTTGCGCTGGGTCACTCTTGGGTGTGGCTATGAAAAAGAAAGGTAGGTCTTTTCCTGTTGGCATGGTCGATTTCATGACGCTCTATCCACTAAGCTTCTGTGAGTTTCTTGATTCGTATGACCAACGACTTGCACACATTGTGAGAGAGTGGAAATTGGAAGAATCTCTGCCAGAGATTGTGCGACAGGAATTGAACGAGAAACTGAAACTTTACATGATTGTAGGCGGGATGCCGGAAGCTGTTGTGGATTGGATAGAGACACGAGACCTGCACGAGGTTGATGAGACTTTGAGCAACATACTACGAGCATATCCTCTTGATTTTTCAAAGTATGCCACCCCTGCAGAGATGATTCGCATTCAGCAAGTCTGGGACAGCATGCAACGGCAATTGGCTAAGGACAATAAAAAGTTCAAGTACTCAGAAGTGCAGAAGGGTGCAAGGGCTCGTGAGTATGAGGTGGCTGTTGACTGGCTTTGCAGAGCTGGATTGTTGCACAAAGTGAACAATACGGAGACTGCACGCTTTCCTTTGAATGCATATAAAGATGATTCGACATTCAAGCTCTATCTTAATGATGTGGGACTACTAAGAAGTATGTTTCACCTTGATCCAGCCACAATCTCTCAGGAGAACGGTTTGTTCACAGAGTTTAAAGGTGTCATGTCAGAAAACTATGCTCTCTTGAGCCTTCTTCGCCAAGGTCACAGCCCTTTATATTGGTCATCTGGCAACCAGGCAGAAATAGAATTCTTGCTAGAACATGAGAATAATATCGTGCCTGTTGAAGTCAAGTCAAAAGAGAGCGTGCAAGCAAAGAGTTTAAGTGAGTACAGAAAAAAGAATAATCCAGCCATTGCTGTACGCATGTCACTGCGCAACATACAAAAGCGAGATGGGCTGCTTGATCTTCCTCTTACATTGGCTGATAGAATGACAGAATTCCTATAATAAGAGAGAGCCAACTGACACACCCTTCGGTTGGTTCTTGTTCTCTTGTCATTTGATTAATTCCCCTCTGTCCCTATTGATATTTCCGAATAACAAGTATATTACTATTGTTTTTGCCTTGAAGGCAATTGCACTTAAATAGAAAAAGGGAGGCACCAATAACGGATGCCTCCCTTTCCATATTATGTCCTAAAAGGGATTTACTTGATAAGATCGTCGAGAGCTGACTTGAAACCCTCATTTGCTGGCGCATCGTTTGCTGGTGCTTCGTTGTGGAAGTCACGACGCTCGCCACGATCACGACGGTCACGACGATCGTTGCGATCACCACGCTCAGGGCGTGGACGGCGCTCGCGCTGTGGACGCTCTACATAGTCAGCAGGCTTTTCGATGAGTACACGACGAGAGAGCTTGAACTTGCCAGTCTTCTGGTCAATGTCGATAAGCTTAACCTCAAGCTCGTCGCCTTCTGCAATGCCAGCCTCTTCAACTGTCTCAAGACGCTTCCAATCGATCTCTGAGATGTGGAGAAGACCGTCCTTGCCAGGAAGGAACTCAACGAAGCAGCCGTATGGCATTACGCTGCGTACCTTACCCTTATAGATCTCACCAACCTCAGGAATAGCAACGATTGCTTTGATCTTAGCCATTGCAGCTTCGATAGCCTCCTTGCCAGGAGCCGAAATCTGCACTTTGCCTACGCCGTCTTCCTCATCGATGGTGATAGTTGTCTTTGTGTCCTCCTGCATCTGCTGGATAATCTTACCACCAGGACCGATAACAGCACCGATGAACTCCTTAGGGATGATGATTTGCTCGATGCGTGGTACATGTGGCTTGAGCTCTGCACGAGGTTCGCTGATAGTCTTCATCATCTCGCCCATGATGTGCTCACGACCTGCCTTTGCCTGCATGAGAGCCTTCTCGAGAATCTCATAAGAAAGACCGTCGCACTTGATATCCATCTGAGTTGCTGTGATACCGTTCTTTGTACCTGTTGTCTTGAAGTCCATATCACCAAGGTGATCCTCATCGCCAAGGATGTCGGAGAGGATAGCGTACTTGTCCTCGCCAGGGTTTTTGATAAGACCCATTGCGATGCCCGATACTGGGTTCTTGATTGGCACACCTGCGTCCATGAGGGCGAGAGTACCAGCACAAGTTGTAGCCATTGATGAAGAGCCGTTTGACTCAAGCACATCGCTGACAACACGAACAGTGTATGGATAATCGTCAGGAAGCTGTCCCTTGATACCGCGCCATGCGAGGTGACCGTGACCAATCTCACGACGACCAACGCCACGCTGTGCCTTAGCCTCGCCTGTTGAGAATGGAGGGAAGTTATAGTGGAGAAGGAACTTCATGTAGTACTTCTCGAGAGCACCGTCAACAAGCTTCTCGTCGAGCTTAGTGCCGAGAGTTGCAGTTGCGAGTGCCTGAGTTTCACCACGAGTGAAGATTGCTGAACCGTGAGGTCCAGGGAGTGGAGATGTCTCGCACCAGATTGGGCGGATGTCAGTAGTCTTACGACCATCGAGACGAATACCCTCGTCGAGGATGCAACGACGCATAGCATCGCGCTCTACATCGTGGTAGTAGCGGTCGATAAGTGCATACTTCTCAGCAAGTTCATCTTCAGAAAGCTCAGTGTGAGCAGCAGCGTATGCCTCCTTATAGTCTTCGCGAATCTTCTCGAATGCCTCTGCACGAGCGTGCTTCTCAAGAGCCTGCTTTGTTACATCGTAAGCTGGCTGGTAGCACTTAGCTGTGAGGTCTGCCTTCAACTCCTCGTCATTCACCTCGTGGCAGTATTCACGCTTAACATCAGTGCCAAGCTCCTTCATCAACTCCTTCTGTACGCGGCACATTGGCTTGATTGCCTCGTGAGCAGCCTTGAGAGCGTTGAGGAGGTCAATCTCTTGAACTTCCTTCATCTCACCCTCAACCATCATGATGTTCTCCTCAGTGGCACCGACCATAAGATCCATATCTGCCTCCTTGAGTTGCTCGAATGTTGGGTTGATTACGAACTCGCCGTTGATGCGAGCTACGCGAACCTCAGAGATAGGTCCCTCGAATGGGATATCAGATGCTGCGAGAGCTGCAGAAGCAGCGAAGCCTGCGAGTGCATCTGGCATATCTATTCCGTCAGCCGAGAAAAGGTTGACATTGACATAAACCTCTGCATGATAATTGCTTGGGAACAATGGACGGAGAGCGCGGTCAACGAGACGGCAAGTAAGGATTTCCTCGTCAGAAGCCTTACCTTCGCGCTTTGTGAAACCTCCAGGGAAACGGCCTGCAGCCGCATACTTCTCGCGATACTCTACCTGGAGTGGCATGAAATCTGTTCCTGGTACTGCATCTTTAGCTGCACAAACAGTGGCGAGGAGCATTGTGTTGCCCATGCGGAGCATCACAGCACCATCCGCTTGCTTTGCGAGCTTGCCTGTCTCAATGCTAATCTGACGACCATCAGGCAATGAGACTGTCTTTGTAATTACATTCATCTTAAAAAATTGTGTATATATAAAACATCAGAAGCGCTCCTAATGCACCTTTGAGAACACAACCGATAATGATGGCGAAAACCATAGCTTTGTGCCAACACTAACGAAGAACATTCTTTCCGGCGTCTTCCCGGAGCGCATAAAAACGCACAAAGGTAGTGATTTCTTTTCAGTGCGTCACTACCTTTGTGGTAAAAAATACTATAATTTATTGTTTTTTTAGAGATTGCAATCTCTTTTGACGATTTTTGCGGCGACGATAGCGCTTAACCTTGCGATAAATAATGCTGTAAATAATGATAGAAAGCACTGCAATGACGAAAGTGAGCATCTTCCAGTTAAGGTTATTTCCTTTCACTCGGCTCCACATTTCAAGCATTGCTTCATTGCGATCAGCAGTGTCGTGCATAAGCACACATCTGTTGATGACGCTAATGTCTGGATAGTAAACATGATTTAGACGAACATGCTTTGCATCTTCTCCGAAGAAATAGCTGGCGTCGAGGTAATCACATTCCTCATCTTCCATTTCTTCAAGCACATAAGGAGTTGCAATGACAGAAACATAGCCTGTTTCGTCCATGTTACGGACAGCATTTTCTTCCATGCAAAGGAAATTTATCCAATAGCTTGCTGCTTTCGGATTCTTAGCATAGATAGGGATAACCCATCCGTCAAACCATGCATTTGAACCTTCTTTAGGAACTACATAAGCAAGATCAACTCCGTCTTCTTCTTCGTCGATTGCCCATTGGGCATCTCCGCTCCATGTAGCATTAAGCCAAACTTTGCCTTGGCACATGCGCTCTTTTCCGAAGTCTGCTTCCCAACCAGCAATCTGAGGTTTAGCCTGAATCAGTACATCTTCAACAGCAAGTATGTTTTCATCAGTAAGGTTGACGGCTAAATCCTGACGATTCACCGTGCCTTTTTCTATTTCGTCTGCTTTTGCAAACTGAATCAAAACAGAATATACATCACGGAAAGCATCCTTCATGTATAGCTGGTTTTTGAAGCGAGGGTTGAGCAAAGCAGCCCATGACTGTACTTCTCCATCTTTCACATACTTGCGGTTGTAAAGGAATCCTGTAGTTCCCCACATGTAGCCAACTGTGTATTCTTTCACATTTTGTTTCGCATCAGCAGCCATCTCCTGAAACATTGCTTCTGCCCAAGGGGATACATTGTCAAGATAGTTAGGAGTGTTTGTTTTTGCAAAATATGAAATGTTGATTTTCTGAAGAAGATTACGCTTCAGCATTCGCTCAATGATGTACTCTGAAGGGCAAACAACATCATAATCTTCATGACCAACCTCAATCTCGGTAAGCATGTTTTCATTGATGTCAAATGTTTGATAAACAACCTTTACTTCTTCTCCTGTCTGTTCTTTGTACCAATCCTGAAACTCTTCGATAAGGTCGAGGTCGAGGTAGTCTGCCCAGTTATACACCTTCAAAATGTTTGCGCGATTCTGAGCACTGATGGTGAACAGTAAAGAACTGAAAATAAAGGCGGTGAGCAGCATTGCTACTCTGATTGTCATTTGTCTAATCATTTATCGCCTCCTTTCTTTGCTTCTATCGCTGCAGCTTGCTTTGCGGTTCTCATGTTGAAGATGACTAGAAGGACAAGAATCACAATGAAAATGATGCTGAACAAAGGACGAAGTTCTGGTGTGAGACCACCTTTTCGAGCATCAGCATAGATATAAGTGGAAAGAGTGTCGATGCCTCCGGAACCCTTTGTGAAGAGAGTTACCGCAAAGTCATCAATGCTAAGCGTGAGGGCAAGAATGAATCCAGAGAGCATGCCAGGACGAAGCTCTGGGAACATTACTTTGCGCAATGCGTAAAAAGGGGTTGCTCCTAAATCCAATGCGGCTTCATAGAGGTTAGGATTCATCTTGATGAGGCGTGGCATTACACTCAGCACAACATAAGGAGTGCAGAATGCAATGTGTGCACAGATGATTGTACCAATGCCACGAGTGACTCCCATAAACACGAACAGCAAGAAAATGCTAATACCTGTAATGATGTCGGGATTAATCATTGGGATGCTGTTGACAAAAGTAAGCAGTCGTCGCTCTCTGCGGCTCATGTTATAGATGCCAATTGCTGCAATAGAACCGAGCATTGTACTTACGGTTGCACTGACAACAGCAATAAGCAATGTGTTGATTATCGCAGAGTTGAGAGAAGGGCCTGCTTCACCCTTGAAGAGGTTTGCATATAGGTCGAATGAGAATCCATTCCACGACCCAAGCACTTTTGCGTCTGTGAACGAGAATATGAGGATGATAAGTATTGGCGCGTATAGTATAGCAATGACGAGCCAAAGATATGCGTTTGCTAAAAACTTTTTCATGTCCTATCTGTTAGTTTTTCGTGTCGTCATTGCCAAAGAATGATGTCAATCCGATAATTATCAAAAGAATGAGAGACAAAGCAGAACCGTAATTAAGCAAGCCGGCATTGATGTTTTCTTGAATCACGGTACCGAAAAGTTTCACATTGTTCATAGTGAGCAATTCTGCCACTGCGAAGGTGGAAATTGTAGGCATGAACACCATCACGATTCCGCTGTACACACCTGGCATAGAGAGAGGGAGTACAACATCCTTAAACACTCGGAAGTCATTGGCGCCTAAGTCCTTAGCTGCTTCTGTTAAGCTTGGATCCATCTTCTGCAAGGTGTTGTAGATAGGGTAGATCATGAATGGGAGAAAGTTATACACCATGCCAAATACGAGCGCTCCCTCGTCGAGTTCCAAATGCATGAAATCGAAAAGGGCAACCGTGGCAAGAGTGCGCAACAGTACATTAATCCACATTGGCAGAATGAAAAGCATGGCCATAACTTTTGGAGTGGCAAAGGACTTGTTTGCCATGAAGTATGCGCAAGGGTAACCAACAAGCAGACACACTAATGTTGTTACCATTGCTATGCCTATACTATAAATAAATGTATTAATGCTGTCTGTGGCGAGGAAGAATTTCTGGAAATACCTTATTGTGAAACCTCCTTCGTCAACAAACGAGAAATATACAACAAGCAACAACGGCAGAATGACAAAGATTGCCATGAATACAGCATACGGATATGCCCAAACGCGGCGATTGCCTAAAAGATTCTTGAGCCAATTCATTTTTATTTCTCAATCACATGAATGTCAAATGGGTCGATTGAAGCATACACTTCTTGTCCAATTTCTTGCGAATGGTAATCCTGAACTTGAAGCATATACCCTTCCTTTGTTTCTACATACATTTCATAATGCACGCCCTTAAAATTGCATGAACGCACAATGCCTGTGCAGAAATTATTGTCTGACGGTTCAATGCTAAGTTTCACATCTTCAGGGCGAATCACAACATGCACCTCTGCATTTTTTGCAAATCCTTTATCAACGCATTTCACATTGTTCCCAAAGAATTTCACTAAGCAATCCTCCAGCATGATGCCATCTATGATGTTGCTTTCACCAATGAAATCAGCTACGAAAGTGTTGACTGGCTCGTCGTAAATATGCTTTGGCGTGCCCATTTGCTGAATCACGCCACCATTCATAACAACCACAGTATCGGACATAGTGAGAGCCTCTTCCTGGTCGTGAGTGACGAATATGAAAGTGATGCCAAGCTCTTTGTGCATTCGCATCAACTCAAGCTGCATTTCCTTGCGAAGCTTCATGTCGAGAGCAGAGAGAGGCTCGTCGAGAAGAAGCACTTTTGGTTCATTGACAATGGCGCGGGCAATAGCTACTCGCTGTTGCTGACCTCCAGAAAGCTGGTTTATGTTGCGTTCCTCAAAATCTTGCAATCCCACCAAATTGAGAGCATTGACAATCTTCTCATCCATCTCCTTTTCTTTCATTCCCTTTATTTGCAATCCGAATGCAACATTCTCATATACATTGAGATGAGGGAAAAGCGCATATCTCTGGAACACGGTGTTCATTGGGCGCTTGTATGGTGGAATCTTTGTTATATCGTTTCCTTCCAGTTTGATAACTCCTTCGGTTGGAGTTTCAAAACCTGCTATCATTCGGAGCAAAGTTGTTTTTCCGCAACCTGAAGGGCCAAGGATTGTAACAAACTCTCCTCGTTTGATATTTAGGCTAACCTTGCTGAGCACAACCTTTTGGTCAAATGCTTTGGTTACTTGCTCAACCTGAATTATGTATTCGTTTTCTTCCATCTGATTTTGTGAAAATCCTATAATCTGTTATCTTCTTTTGAATATCAAAAAGTTTTCTTTACAGTCTTTAAGCACCATAGAAGAGTTTGTCATACTGACAACAATAATCTCACTTTCAAATGTTTGTGACATGCTGTCTAATCCTCCCTTTTTCATTCCGTCTAAAAGCATGCTCTTGAATTTGTCTTCATTCATTCCTGCTTCGTTTAAAGCATTTCTCACCTCATCCGAGCAATTCAAATTGAACTTTGTTACTTCCACTTTAGGAGCTGTCACAAAAGAATTTGGTGTTATCACTCGATCTGCCAATGTGTATTTGCCAATGCAAGACATTCTTATCCCCATATCCATAGACATCTGCACGCTTTCTTCTGCAAAATGCATATCCATTTCAATTACAATGGATAGTGCTTCGCCATCAAAATTGAAGATCATGCTTGCTTCTTGAATGTTCTTTTGATCTTCAGCACCTACAAACTTTTTAGCGTCTGCTACCCAAGAACCTTTTAGTGTTTTCTGTGATACTTGAACAGCCTTTTCGGTTTTGTCATGATTAGCAGCATCATTATTGTGTGCCGCGCAGCCAAGTGTGAACATGCACATCAAGGCAATAAAGTATAATTTCTTCATAAATATTTTTTCTTTTGTGTTATTACACATTATTATATTTTATGCAAAGTTATGCAAAATACATAAAACTCACCAACCCTCATCCTTTTTTTTTATTTTTGTATAGTGATTTTAGCAACTTTTGTTTGTTTTTCTCCTTTCAAGGAGGCTCTATACGCCAAAAATCACTATCTTTGCACCAAAATAATAATTTGCAATGAAAAAAATACTCCCATTAATAGCATTATTCGCATTTGTCTTAGCATCCTGCGACAATAAGCCAAAGTTTCATGTAGAAGGCAATATTACTGAGGCTGCAGATTCTATGCTTTATCTTGAGCAAGCAACTCTTGATGGTATTCAGAAGATTGATTCTGTGAAACTTGGAACTGATGGCTCATTTTCGTTCAAGGCGGCAGCTCCTGTTGGATGCCCAGAGTTTTATGACCTTCGCGTTGGAAATCATGTGATTAACTTCTCGGTTGACAGTACTGAGACCATCACATTTGTGGCAAAGCTTCCTGTGATGGAGAGCGATTATACTGTGGAAGGCAGCGAGAATAGCTCTAAGATTAAGGAAATCAGCCTTATGCAGCAGAGTGTTCAGGCAAAGCTTATTGCTATTGAGAAAAGTGAGAATCTATTGCCTGGCGATTTGATTGATAGCCTTAACAATGTGGTTGATGAATATAAGGAGCGCATTAAGCGTGATTACATTTTCCAAGAGCCTAAGTCTGCTTATGCTTACTATGCTGTTTGCCAAAGCCTTACAGACCTTCGTGGTACATTCATGCTTTTCAATCCGGTGAGCAATCGCGACGATGTGAAGTGCTATGCGACTGTAGCTACTGCATGGGATGGCTTCTATCCAGATGCTCCTCGCACCCAGCAGCTTTGCAACATGGCTATTAAGGGTATGGACAACACTGCAACTCCACAGCAAAAGGTTGTGCAAGTGGATGAAAGCAAGATTAGCGAATCGGGAATCATCGATATTACCTTACCTGATGTGAATAGTAAATTGCACAGTATTCGTGATTTGAAAGGTAAGGTTGTGCTTCTCGACTTCACTATCTATGGCGCAAAGGAGTCGCTTGAGCGTACTCGCATGCTGCGTTCTCTCTATGAGAGATATCATGCACAAGGATTTGAAATCTACCAGATTTCTCTTGATGATGATGTTCACTTCTGGAAGTATTCTTGCGAAAACCTTCCTTGGATTTGTGTTCACGAGACAGATGGTACTGCAACAAATGTTTATGGCATTGTAAACATTCCTACTTTCTTCTTGGTGAATCGCAGTAATGAAATTGTAGTTCGTAGCGATTTCATGACTGGCTCTCTTGAAGATGAACTCTTAAAGCTTTTGTAATTCAGTTTTTTAGCTTATCCACTTGCCCTATTGAAAATAGAGAAGGGCAGAAGCAAAAGATTACACCTTATAAAGCATGCACTTTACGCCTTGTATTGTGCGTGCTTTTTGCCTTGTGAGTTTCTAGACACATGCCTTGTGAGTTCCTGTACGCGTGCCTTGTGCGATGCGAGTGACACTCCTTATGCGACGAGAAAGCTATGCCTTGTGTGTTGAGAGTTTTTTGATATGCGTTTAGAGAAGAAAAAACTATAGGCGTAACAATAGCCATGGTTTGTCGTATGGGTATTGCTAATCAATCATAAAAATGTCGGAAATGAGTTAAAAAATGTTCTTTTCTCTTAAATGAACAGAAAAATGTTTGGAGAGTTCGACAATTGTTTGTATATTCGCTATTGAAACCTAATACAAACACCTAATTGACTATGGAGAGAAAGAACTACTGTATAATTTTGGCAGGCGGAATTGGTTCCCGACTCTGGCCTTTGAGCAGAGAGAGTAAGCCAAAGCAGTTTATTGATGTGCTTGGTACAGGAAAGACACTATTGCAAATGACATACGAGAGATTTGCAAGTTTTATCGATGCTGAAAATATTATAATTGTCACTAATGAGAACTATCGTTCTCTTGTGATGGATCAGATCCCAGGACTTCGATATGAAAATATGCTTATGGAGCCTATGCGCCGAAACACGGTGCCTGCTGTGACTTGGGCAGCAATGGAGGTTAAGCGCAGATGTCCTGACGGAAGATTCATCGTTAGCCCTTCCGATCAGAATATCACAGGTCTTGAGCAATTCCAAACGGATGTGCTTCGTGGTTTAGAGTATGTTGGAGAGCATAATGCTTTGCTCACTCTTGGTGCTAAGCCAAGCAGGGCAGAAATTTCTTATGGCTATATTCAGATGGCAGAAGAGGTTGATTCTGATATTTTTAAGGTACAGAGCTTTACGGAGAAACCGGCAAATGAATTTGCGAAGCTTTTCTATGAAAGCGGAGAATTCCTTTGGAACACAGGTTTGTTCATTTGGAGCGCAGACACATTCCTTAGTGCAGTAGCCGATGCAAATCCTGCTTTCAGTGGTATTGTTGACGCTGTTCGTTGCCGTTATGATAATGGATTTGATGCAAGCGAACAACTAATGGAGCTCTTCTGCAAGTGCCCTAATCTAAGTCTTGAAGAGAGTGTGCTTGAGAAATCTGACAATGTGGATGTAATGCTTTGTCACTTTGGATGGGCAGATTTGGGAGCATGGGAAGCTGTGCATGATGTGCTCCCTAAACTTGAAGGAGGCAATGTTGTGATTGACTCAAAATCATTGCTTTACGATTGTAAAGATTGTCTCATCAAGCTCCCTGATGGCCATGTGGCTGTGGTGCAAGGGCTTGAAAACTATGTTGTGGTTGAGGATGGCAATGTTTTGGTCATCTGCAAGAAAGATGGCCAAAAGAACATTCGCAAATTTGTAAATGACGCCCGTATGAATCTTGGCGAGGAGTTTGTGTAAAGTGATGATTATCTTGCACCTGCAGGCAAGTACTGCTTCCAAAAGTCAGTCATTGTTTTTCTCAGGTGCAATGAAGTTCCCCGTCCTTCGCTGATGGAGTGCGTTCTCATTGGATATGAAATCTGATAGAAAATTTTCCCATGCTTGATTAACTCATTTACAAGTGCCTCGCAGTTTTGATAATGAACATTGTCATCACCAGTGCCGTGAATGAGTAACAGATTGCCTTTCAATCCGTTGACGAAGTTTATAGGCGAGCCTTTCTTGTATCCTTCAGGGTTATTCTGAGGCGTATCCATGTACCTCTCTTGATAAATTGTATCATAGAGTTTTTGGTCGGCTACGAAAGCAACAGCAATTCCTGTTTTGAAAACATCAGGATAGCGGAACATGCAGTTGAGAGTTTGGCTGCCACCTCCGCTCCATCCTGTTATTCCGATTCTTTCGGAATCCATCCAGGAGAACTGACGGCACAAATCTTGTATGCCGTTTGCTTGATCTTCGCTTGCCGCAACACCTACCTCGCCATAAATGCACTTGCGCCATTCCCTTCCTCTAGGGCTATTAGCTCCTCTATTTTCTATAGAAACAATCACATAACCCTGCTGAGCAAGGTATTGCCAGAATAAGGATTGCTCCCAAGCGTCTTGCACTGTGGCAGATGCAGGTTCTCCATATACATAGTCAATCACAGGGTATTTTTTTGACGGATCAAAGTCTTTTGGCTTTATAATCCATGCATCTAATTCCAAATCACCGCTTTTGCATTTCACAAATTCTTTAGGCGATAGGCCAAGTGATTTGAATTTCTCAGCAGCTTCGTGGTTGTCAACAAGCAGTTCTGCAACTTCCCATTTACCGCTTTTGTTCATCTTCAGTTTCCTGAATTGAGGAGGAGTTGCAGCGTTGCTGAATCTTTCAAGTGCATATTCAAAGTTTGGGGATATTTGGTATGAGTATTGCCCCTCATTGTTGCCGCTTATCTTCTCCACTTTGCCATTGCCATATACATTTGTTCTGTACATGTAGCGTTGAGTGGCATTCTTTTCTGTTGACATGAAATAAATGTAGCCTCGCTTATCGTCGAATGCCACTTCTTGAATTACATCAAAATTACCTTTCGTCAAGCAATCCCATTTCTTTCCGTCAGCGGAAACTCTGTAAATATGGCGCCAACCGTCGCGTTCGCTTGTGAAAGTGAATGATTTATTTCCTTTTAGCCAATGAATGTTGTCATTAGTTTCCAGCCATGCTTTGTCTTTGTCTGTGATGAGAATATGAGGATTCTTGCCGATGCCATCCACAACCTCACATGTCCACACATTATTTGTGTTCTGCTGACGATTCATCTGTTGGATCATCAAGGTATTGGTGCCAGGAACAAACTCCATTCTTGGAAGATACATGTCGCGGTTTGTTCCGTCATTGCCTGCAATATCAATCCATTGAGTTGTTGGCTCTTTCAATTCGAGAGTTGCAACGCCACCTTGTTTTCTGTTTTCACCAAAGATGTCTATTATTCCCGCCCTTACAGCTGAGTTTGTCGTTCCTGCTTTGGGGTAAGGAAATCTTTGAATGGTAGGGTAGAGTGAATTGACATTGTCTATGATGTCAAATGTTCCTGTGCCGCTTGTGTTCGACTGCCAATACGCAATGTATTTGCTGTCAGCACTCCACCGGAAGCCATCTCGACAATCAAATTCTTCTTCATATACCCAGTCGAATGTGCCGTTCACAATAGAATCGCAGCCGTCAAAAGTAAGTTGCTCTGGCGTTTGCTCGTTCAAAGCACAATGCTCCATGTAAATGTTATTATTGCAAACATAAGCAACCTTAGTGCCGTCTGGAGAAATCTTAGCAAACATAAGCGATGAAGCGGGAAGGCCTTTGCCAAGTTCTCGTTTCTGCTGCGTCTCGGTGTCAATAAGCGTGTATGCACCTCTTGTTTCGTATCTCCACACCTTTTTAGTGTCATGAAATATTAATGCCCATCTTCCTGCAGAGTTGCAGATATAGCCAGAAGCCGATAAAAAAGCTTCATAGGGCATTCCGTTGTCTCCCCAAGTTGTTTCTTCGGGGTAAGCCAAAGGTATGGTTCTCCAATTATTTAATGCATCTTCAAGTGTGAGGCTTTGTGCGAAACTATTCGCAGCCCATATATATATAATAATGTGTAGCAGTATCTTTGTAGTTTTCATCTTATAATAGCAATTATTAGTTTTTTTGAATTGTACTTGGAACCACATCTTTCCGTAGTAGGTGATTTTGTTGTGCAAATATACAGCTTTTGGCCTTATTAATACGAATAACATGTGTAAAATTTCTTATAAAACAAAAAATACGCTCATTTCCCGAAAAAATCTTTAAAAACATTTTGTCAATTCGAAAAGTCGCCGTACCTTTGCACTCGCAATCGGGAAGGAGGTTCCCAAACAGAATCTCCCGAGTCTTTTTGACTGCCCGTTTCATTGCAACAGAACTCGATCTTTGACAGACTGCGAACAGGTTGAAAGAAAAATGACAAGGCAGCGGCATAGAGATTTATG
>JAGHVC010000135.1 GCA_018064505.1 Candidatus Minthosoma caballi
GATAATAAATTATTCATACATATATTATGCTATTTGGACAGGCGCTCTCGTTTTTTATTGTCCCCAAAGATTTTAGCGAGAGCGAAACGAACCGAGAGGTTCGAGTCCTTTTCCCCCAATAGAAATATTAACATTTCACCTGATTATTCCTGCTCCGTGAGGCGCGGGAATATCTTTTTTAAATAGTTTCTTTCTCATTCTTCAACTACTTTTTTCCTCCACTCAGTAGGCGTGCAATTATATTCCGCTTTGAAAATGCGTGAGAAATAGAGAGGGTCGTTGATGCCGACCATGTATGATATTTCTGCAATTGTGCGTGAGGTTGTTGATATGAGGAATGCAGCGCGATGGATGCGTTTCTGCTTGATGAACTCCTTTGGAGAATAGCCAGTTAATTCCTTCATTTTACGGAAAAAGATTGTACGCCCGAATCCCATCTTATCCGCAAAGTCGTCTGCGCTGAAGTCTGGATTCGCTATCTGTTCATCTGCAATTTGCTCCACCTGATTTATGAATTCAATGTCCTCTGCACTTTGTTCTGCTTTGCGGCGAATTTTCACATCGCGAGTGAGTTTCTCTTTTTCTTCTGATAGTTCCTCTTTTTGTGCGGTAAGCTCATCTTTCTCTGCCACCAACATTCCTTTTTCAGCCTCAAGCACATCCTTCTCTGCTGCCAATTCCGTTTTCTTGGTGGTCAATGCCTTGATGGCTTTGTGGAAACGAGAGTTATTTCTGCGCACATTGATGACTATGGTAATTATGATTCCTGCAATTACAATGAGAACGACAATTGCCCATGGAGATTTCCACCATTGGCTCACTACATATATAATTCCTCGCTTCATTGGTTGCCCGTTGATGGTGATGTCCTCTATGTCGATGTCTGTAGTCTTCTCGCTTGCATTATAAATTGATGGCTGAATGACTATGAGTCCGTTGTTTGTACCAAATACAATCCGCCCATCACTAAGCAGAGTGCCGCAGTTCTCACTATAGACATTATTCAACATGTTTTTGGAGAAGAAGTAGTTTGTGAATTTATTCTTTGCAGGATTAAATCGTGAAATGCCGAACTCCGTTGAAATCCAGATGAACCCTTGTTTATCCTCCACAAAACATTGTACCATGTTGTTTACGAGACTATCGTCCTGAGTGAAATGAGAGATGTTCCCATTATCGTAAACTGCAAACCCTTCTCCTGCTTCTGCAATGTATATTCTGCCTTTTGAGTCCTTGAAGATAGTGCGTATCTCATTGCTGTATAGTTTCCCATTTTCCACGCATAAATGCTTAAATTCTTTCTCTTTGTTTATTCCATTGAGGATAGTCTTTGAGTTGCATACATACACGCCATCGCTCGTTGCAATCCAGATTTGCTTATCCTTGTCTTCGATAATCTTGCGAATGCGTTTGCTGCCGTAGCTGTGATTTAGGAATGTGCCTTTCACACTGTTTGTATGAATGTCATAAACCGCCAAGCCTCCGCCGAATGTTCCCACCCATGCGTAGTCGCCGTTGGTGCCGAGGATTGAGTAGATTTCATTATGAGGTAATCCTGCAATACTGTCATCATTTATCATCAATCCGCCCCCTTTTGTTCCTCTCCATATATTATGCTCACCGTCTTCATACATGCAGTATGTGTTGTATGAGTAATGTGTTTGTGATGCCTGTTGTGTCATATTATTGTTGTAGATAAACAAATCTCCAGCTCTGCTTCCAACGGCAATGTCACCATTATTCAACTTAGTTACCATTCTCACATTTTCCCCCTCCAGCAGGTACTCAATACCGCTATTTTGCATTACGGTTATCTTAGACACGCCAAGATTATCTGTGCCAATCCAAATTCCTCCGTCTATGTCTTGGTATATGCATTTCAAAGCATTTGTTGGCAAAGCATTGTTCTTTGACGAGGTAGTGAAATGTTCAGTTTTCCCATTATTATAAATAATATAAAGCCCGTCGTTCTCTGTGATTCTCCACACTCGTCCTTGCTTGTCCTTGATTTCTTTAGTATTTTCTCTTGGGAAAACAGGAACCTTTATTCCTTTTTTCTCAAAGTCAATAAATGCCTCTGTATGCAAATTAAAACAGCTGTATCCTGTGCTTGTATTTATCCACAATTTTCCATCGTGTTCATGCAGTCCTTTTGTGCGTTGGTCTCTAAGGCCAATAACTGATTTGTCTCGTGAAGGATGATAATTGACGAACTTCCCATTCTCGTATCGGCTCACTCCGTTAGAGGTGGCAAACCAAAACCTTCCTTTCGAGTCTTGCATTATGTATCTCACAGTGTTGTTTGCAAGTCCGTCTGCTGTTGTGAACTGCTCAATTGTGAACTCCGTGTCAGCGTGTGCCGTTGCTGTGAACAACATTAAAATTAGGAAAATGTACAAAAATCTATATGAGTTTTTAGAAGTCATTGCCATGTACGGTTTATTCTTTTATGTGCAAAATAAATGTTATTTGGTGAGAAAAACAAGGATTTTAGTTCATTTGTTATATAAATTCCTGTCCACAGTGTACAAAAATCCATAATATGTGTATATGTCACCTTATGTTTTTGCTATTAAAGTGATAATTTTGCAGCACGAATTCAAGGTGTTCTATAAGGTTTGTAATATAACTGGAAAAATCAAAACAATAATTATACTAACAGAGCTTACATAAAATTAACTAATGAAACGCTTATTACTATTATTGGTGTCATTGACAATGTGTTTGTCAATGACACTTGCTCAAAGAAAGATGCAGCCATTGGGTAGAGGTGTGGTGGCTGTGCAGAATGGATCAAATGTGACTGTTACTTGGCGTCGCTTGGCACAAGAGCCAGAAAGCGCTAAGTATAATATTTATGTGTCAAAGACAGCTGATGGCAATTATACATTATTAAATAATACGCCACTCGCAAACACAAACTATTCAACAACTCTTTCCAGACTCCCTTATGGCAGCTATGTTTCAGTTTCAATCATAACCAGTAAGGGCGAAGGAGAGAAGAGCAAGCCTTTCTATTTCAAGAATAATGGTTTGCGTAACATTTACATGGAGATTAGTTTTGACAAGTCTCCGCTATCAAAGTCAAAATATACTACTAAGTTCGTATGGCCTTGCGATTTGAATGGTGATGGTGAGATGGACTATGTAGTTGATAGATGCCCGGTAGATGGCTCTCGCAATTTCTATGTGGAAGGTTATCTTGCTGATGGAACTTTCCTTTGGAATGTTGATCTTGGAGTGAATGAGGTTCCTTGCGATGGCCAGAATGACAATATGTGTGCATACGATATTGATTGCGATGGTTTTGGCGAACTCATCGTTCAGACATCTGATGGCACTCGCTTTTGGGACAAAGAAAATGGTACATGGGGCAAATATCTCTTTGGAAAGAGTACAGGTGATTCCGATGGCGATGGTATAATTGACTATGATACTCAGTCAACTAAGAATCCGCCTCGCTACATGACCGTCATCGACGGCATGACAGGTGCCGAGAAGGCGTCTGCTGAGTTTGCTTATGATGTAGCTTACAACCGTACTAACAAAGCTTCTCTCATGGGTGATGAGTATAATAAGCACGAAGGACATGTTGGCATCTTTTATCATGATGGTATTCATCCGGCTATCGTTGGCGAATGGCACACGCGCTCTGCTGATGGCAACACGCACTACTATCGCAATGTAGCCTTTGGCTATGAAGGAGAAGAATGGAAACTTTTGTTCAGCAAGCCAACGGGTGGCGCAGTTTTTCACATGATACGCATTGCTGATGTTGATGGCGACGGATGCGATGAGATGCTGTCTGGCGCGTATGCTATGGATCAGGATGGCTCTACTTTGTATAATTCTGGTATAGCACACGGTGACCGCCATCGTATTTCAGATATAGACCCAGAGCGCCCAGGATTAGAGTGCTTCTCCATCCAGCAATATGCAGGCGATATGCTTGGCCAGATTCTATATGATGCAGGAACTGGGGAGCCAATAAAGAAGTGGTACCTTCCTGCTGTAGGCGATGTGGGTCGTGGAGAATGTTTGGATTTAGATAAGAGTCACATTGGTTGGGAAATGTTTTCAACCATGGATGGCTATCAGATATTCGATGCCAAAGGCAACAAGATAGACGGAAAGGTTGGTTATTTCCCTACAGAAGGCATTTGGTGGGATGGACAGCTCGACCGTGAGCGCGTGGACACTCCTGATGGAGATGGAAAGAATGCTATGGTGGTTGATTATGAAAGCGGCCGACTCATTGAGATGGCCAAAGAGTCGGGTTGGACAATAAACTCAGTTTACGGCAAGCGTGCCAACTTCTGGGGCGACATCATTGGCGACTGGCGTGAGGAAATGATACTCTTGCGCGTTCAGAATGGCGTATGCCAGGGAATTGTTGGCTTTACTACAGATTATACAACGAGTGTTAACAACATCTACTGCTTGCAAGAAGATCCGCATTATCGTGGTGATTGCACCACTCGTGGCTATTATCAATCGCCAAATCCAGGCTTCTATCTTGGCTATGACATGCCTCGTCCTCAGTTGCCTCCTTGCATGGTTGCCGACGAACACAACGATGTGTTTGGCATAGACTTGGGCAATGCGAATATCACCCCAAGAGAAGATATAGATAATGTCTATGCAATGCCAGTAAAAGGGCAGGTGCTGACCATGAACAGCAACATGAATGGAACTGTCAATTTGTGGAAATCTCAGCAAGGCACCCTTGTGATGAACGGCAGCAACAGCTCTACAGGTATCACCTATATTAGCGAAGGTATTCTTCAGCTGAATGGAGAAATCGCAGGCACAATAGAATTGCGAGCTCGTGGCACATTGTCAGGTTCAGGCACTGTCGGTAATATTGTTTTTGAAGGAGCTCTCAACTATGAAGGTGGACGAATCATGCCAACCGGTACTCTCACTTTTAAGCAAGGGCTTGAGATTAACAAAAAGACTTACATAGAAATCAACATTGACGACAACTCCCATTTGCATGTTGACGGCAATTTTACCGTTTCAAAGCCCGTCATCTTCACAATAAATGCTTCCAATCTTACGGAGGGCGAATACACTCTTGTTGACTACACAGATGAGTTCGTAGGCAGCGAAAGCAGCTTCAGTGTTCGTGGTCTGACAGGGCTTTCTTATAATATTGTAAATAAGAACAAAGCCATTACTCTTGTGGTGAACAGCCAGCGCGAAGCATCTGATGGCGTAGAGTGGATAGGGGCAGAAAGCAAAGTTTGGGATTATCAGACAGAGAACTTCATGCTCAATGCCGAGGCTACTTCCTTTGTTGCAGGCGATGGCATCATCTTCAGTGACAATGCTGCCAATACCACTGTGAGCGTGAATGAGGCCATGCCAATAGGCTCAGTCACTTTCACAAATAACGAAAAAACATACACGATTCAAGGCAATGGAGGCATATCAGGTACAGGCGATCTTATTGTTTCTGGCAATGGAAAAGTCCTTCTAAATGCAGTGAAATCTGACTACACAGGCAAGACAATCCTCAATTCAGGCACAATCACTGTTAAGGAACTTGCCGATGCCAGCATTCCTTCCTCAATAGGAGCGGCTTCTGCCAATGCGGAAAATTTCCAAATCGGTAAGGCAACCCTCATTATTAATAATACAAACACTGCCACAAATCGCGGCATTACTCTCAACGATACAGCCACAGTTTCTATTGCTACAGGCACTGTGTCGCTAAAGGGCAAAATCATTGGAAATGGAGCTCTTCTCAAAAAAGGAGCAGGACAGTTAAATGTCACATTTGCAGGAGCTAATGCATGGGCAGAAACCATTTTGAGTGCGGGTACATTAGCAATGGGAGCTTGGAACACAACATTCGGCAAGGCCACCTCTCCAATACATGTGGTGGGCAATAGCACAATCTCAATGTTTGATAACAACAAGTCGAGCGAGATGCCAAACTTCCAAAATGCTGTGACTATCGATGAGGGAAAAACTCTCACATTCCATGCTGGTAGCCGATGCAACATTAAGGGATCTCTGCTTGGAACAGGAACCTACAAGATTAATTTCCCTTATGTGCGTGGCGATGTCTCAACCAACACATCAAAGTTCGAGGGTATCTATGAGGTCGCATCTTCCAATTGCCGTTTCGTTCAGTCGATGGACTTCAGCAAGGCTACCCTCAAACTTGACGAAGGAGCCTATGCCGCTGGCTACAAAGCAGGCAAAGGTGATGAAGCCGTTTATACTCACAATGTCGGCACTCTCACTGGCACTGGCACGCTAGGCACAGGCACATGGAACATTTCATGCTTGCTTGTCAACTACAAGACGACCCGCTCATCAGTTACTTCAGAAGCAACAACAGTCAATGGCTCTGTTACACTCAAGAATCTTGTCATTGACTTGCGAACAACATCATCAATAGCAATTCCAGACAATGCAGAGATCGTTGTCATCAAAGGCACAGGCAAGCGCACTGTCACAGGCACGGTGACTATACTTCCAGAGAAACCAAAGGACGGATGGAAGTGGGACACAAGTGCTCTGGCATCCGATGGCATTATAAAAGTCGTACAAGATGCCACAGCCATCAAGAGCGTATCTTCTGCAGATTTGCACAATTCTATTGTGTATGACTTGATGGGACGCAAGGTTACAGCGCCTGCTAAGGGAATTTATATTGTAAATGGACAAAAGATATTAGTGAGATGAGACTCTTCTTTATTTCCCTATTATTATGTGCCATCCCTGCAATGGCACAGCGTGACATGAACTTCAATGCCGACTGGCATATAAGTGCCACAAAGCTTACTCCTGCCAGGACCGTCACCCTCCCTCACGCTTGGAATGAGGAGTTTGCTTATCGAGTTCCTATCGAGAAACTGCCCGACGACACCGTCCGCTACACTAAGAGTTTCCTTGTCCCAAAGGAGTGGAAGGGACAAAAGGTATTTATCGAGTTTGAGGGTGCTCGTCAATCAGCAGAAGTATTCCTCAATGGTCATCGCCTTGGCTTGCATCAGAATGGAGTGATGGCATTCGGTTTCGACCTCACTCCTTACATCAAGATGGGCAAAGAGAACATTCTCGAAGTGCTCACCGACAATGACTGGTCATATCATGAGAAGAATCCCGATGGCACAGAGATGAAAGTGAAGGATGGGGTAGTGGTAAAGGATGGCAACAACCTGCCAAACAATGAGTTGAAGCCGACATCTTTCCAATGGAACAACAAAAACTTTAATGCCAACTACGGAGGCCTTCCGAAGAAAGTTCGTCTCCATGTAATGCCAAAGCTCTATCAGACGCTGCCGCTCTTCAGCACCTTAGGCACGACTGGCATCTATGTCTATGCTAAGGATTTCGACATTAATGGACACTCGGCCACTATTCATGCAGAATCGCAAGTGAAGAACGAAACAGGCAAGGCTCAGAAAGTTGTCTATGAGGTCTCCATCGTTGATCGCCAGACACAACATCAAGTCGCTTCCTTCCGTTCTCAGCAGTATAATATAAATAAAGAAGAGACTGTCACTCTTTCTGCCGAACAGCATGTAGATGGTTTGCATTTTTGGTCATGGGGGTATGGCTATCTCTACGATGTGCACACCAAGGTAGTTTGTCTCTCTTCATCTGCATTGACAAGTTCAGCAACCACCACTACTGGCTTCCGCAAGACATCCTTTGACCATGGACAAACTCGTTTGAACGACCGCGCCATCATGATGCATGGCTATGCTCAGCGCACCTCCAACGAGTGGCCAGGTGTAGGCATGTCCGTTCCCGCGTGGCTTTCCGACTATAGCAACCGCCTCATGGTAGAGTCGGGTGGCAATCTTGTTCGTTGGATGCATGTATGCCCTTGGAAGCAAGATATTGAGTCATGTGACCGTGTCGGTCTAATTCAGGCAATGCCTGCAGGCGATGCAGAAAAGGATGTGACGGGTCGCCATTGGGAACAGCGTACTGAACTTATGCGCGATGCAATAATCTACAATCGCAACAACCCTTCCATTCTTTTCTACGAATGTGGAAATAAAGGTATCAGTGAAGAGCACATGCGCGAGATGAAAGCCATTCGCGATGAGTACGACCCTCACGGTGGCCGCGCCATTGGTTCTCGTGAGATGCTCAATCATGACACCTCAGCTGAGTATGGAGGCGAAATGCTCTACATAAACAAGTCTGCCACAAAGCCTGTATGGGCAATGGAATACTGTCGCGATGAAGCTCTTCGTCGCTACTGGGACGATTGGTCATATCCTTACCATAAGCAAGGCGATGGTCCACTTTATCGCAATGCAGACGCCTCTGCCTACAATCAGAACAATGACCAGTTTGCCATCGAAATGGTTCGTCGTTGGTACGACTACTGGATGGAGCGTCCTGGCACTGGCGAACGCATCAGCAATGGTGGCACAAAGATTGTATTCTCCGACACCAACACCCACAATCGTGGCGAAAGCAACTACCGCACTTCTGGCGTGGTTGATGCAATGCGTCTGCCAAAGGATGCTTTCTATGCTCATCAGGTAATGTGGAACGGATGGGTAACTCCAGACTCCTCAAAGACTTACATCATTGGACATTGGAACTATCCAGAAGGCACAGTCAAACCAGTATATGTGGTATCTGATGCGCCCTCAGTCAAGCTATTCCTTAATGGCGAGCAAGTAGGCAAGGAGAAGATAGACTACCATTTCCTACACACATTCGATTCCATTCCTTTCGCTCCAGGTAATTTGCTTGCGGTTTCTTGCGATGAAAATGGCAAGGAAATCAGTCGCCACTCTATCGCTACTGCAGGCAATCCACACCATCTTAACATCAGGTATATCCATCCTCGTGGCAAGATAATAGCAGATGGCGCAGACATGGCACTCATTGAGTACGAAGTAGTTGATGCAGACGGCAACCGTTGTCCGCTTGCCAATAATATGGTGCACTTCTCAGTCGAAGGACCAATAGAGTGGGTTGGTGGCATTGCCCACCGTGACAGCGTGAAATATCGCAAGGAATGGGAGGAAAATCCAAACTGTATTCGTTCACTCGACCTTCCTGTAGAGTGCGGTGTCAATCGTGCCTTAGTGCGTAGCGCGAAATACATAGATGGCAACCTTAACGATGCTCATTTTGCTAAGATTCATTACACTGTGGAAGGTAATCTGTCTGTCAGCACAGGCACGCTCACCATTGCTGGAGTCACTCCTGCATCTATAGACAGTGATTGTGAAAAGTCATATCTTGGTCGTGGAGAAACACCATCCACGCCGTCTTACACCGACTTCAAGCACACCCTGCATCCGGCTCGTGTAGCGGCAGGTTGCAATCAGGCAGAAGCCATTCGCAGCATAGATGACAGTGAAGACACAGAGTGGAAAAACGACGGAAAATCCTCAACAGCATGGATACGCTACGAGTTTGACACGCCAGTGCGCATTGACGAGATAGTGATGAAACTCACCGGCTGGCGTCAGCGTTCATATCCGCTTGAGATATTTGCTGGTAGCACTCTTATATGGCAGGGCAATACGCCTCAGTCCCTTGGTTATGTTCATCTTGACATTGCCGCTCCAATAGAGTCAAGCACTATAACCATTCGCCTTAAGGGAACCGCTAAGAGTGAAGAAGCTTTTGGACAGATTACGGAGCTTGCAGCCCCTGTAGCCAATGAACTTGATCTTTACAAAGCCAAGGACGGCGACAAAGTGCGTTCGGAGCTTCGTATTGTAGAATGCGATTTCTTGCAGAAAGTTAAATAAGAACGAATCAAGGGGGCACCCCTTGATTCGTTCTATTTTTATGGTGTTCTCTCAAAAACGCCTGGAAGAGGTGTCTCTTCCAGGCGTTTCAACTGGTTTGTATAGCAAATGATGCTTATTCTGCTGTTTCAGCTGCAGGCTCTTCAGCTGGTGCCTCAGCAACTGGTGCTGGTGCAGGCTCTGCAACCTTGCCATCCTCAGATACTACTTCGAATGGGATAGAAACATTTACTTCGCGGTGGAAGCGTGCAACAGCCTCGTACTGGCCGAGTGCCTTTGCTGCCTTAACCGAGATGAGCTTAGAGTCGATTTCGAGACCCTTCTCTGCAAGTGCTGCTGCGATTTCCTTAGCGCCTACAGAACCGTAGATGTTCTTGCCTTCAGAAACCTTAGCCTTGATTACGAGGCTAACACCCTCGAACTTCTTGCCTTCAGCCTCTGCATCAGCCTTAATCTTTGCAATCTTGTGTGCGCGCTGCTTCAGTTCCTCGTTGAGCTGCTTAACGGCCTTTTCAGTAGCGAGTACTGCATAGCCCTGAGGAAGAAGATAGTTGCGACCATAACCGTCCTTTACTGTGAGGACTTCGTCCTTATAGCCTAAGCCAATGACATCTTTCTTAAGAATGATTTTCATACTGTTCTTTCCTCCTATTTAATTATTTCAACAAGTCTGCTAC
Source organism: Candidatus Minthosoma caballi (assembly GCA_018064505.1). Lineage (GTDB taxonomy): Bacteria > Bacteroidota > Bacteroidia > Bacteroidales > Bacteroidaceae > Minthosoma > Minthosoma caballi. The sequence goes on from JAGHVC010000135.1 coordinate 10,427, forward strand.
ATATGGAAGGAGTGCGATGTGGCGTGCACGCTTTACAGCCTGTGCAACACGACGCTGATACTTCAATGAAGTGCCTGTGATACGGCGTGGGAGAATCTTACCCTGCTCGTTGAGGAACTTCTTAAGGAATTCAGGATCCTTGTAGTCGATGTACTTGATACCGCTCTTCTTGAAACGGCAATACTTCTTCTTCTTAACGTCAACTGTTGGTGGAGTTAAGTATCTGATTTCTGATGCCTGTGCTACTGCCATAATTAAGCCTCCTTTTTGTTGTTACGACGCTTCTCAGCATATGCTGCAGCGTACTTTTCGTTCTTAACTGTGAGGTAGCGGAGTACGCGCTCATCACGACGCATCTGCAACTCAAACTTAGCAATCACTGTTGGTTCTGCCTTGAACTCGATCATCTGGTAGAGACCAGAAGTCTTCTTTTCAATAGCGTAAGCCAACTTCTTAAGGCCCCAGCTCTCTTCATTGATAATCTCAGCGCCAGCCTCGACGAGGAGATTCTTGAACTTTTCAGCCGCTTCCTTCATCTGAACATCAGACAAAACGGGAGTTAAAATGAAAACGGTTTCGTATTGATTCATTGTGTAAATGAATTAATGAAGTTTGTTAATAAAATGTTTAATTGTGTGCTTTTTACAAAAGCGGTGCAAAGTTATGACTTTTTTTCGAAATACCGAAATAACTGAACGAAAAGTTATTTCATCCTTAAAAAAAACGCGTCTGAAGGAAAAATTGTTTAATAATTATTTCTTTGTTTCCATAAAAATCGCTTAATTTGCCTACAAAATCGAATATTACAAAAATTAAATATAAAAGAACAATGAAGAATTTAGGACTTATCGCAATTATGTTGGGCGCAATCTTGATGATTGTTGGTATGCTTGGTGATCCACTTGGTGT